>CAZSGU010000001.1:0-20269 GCA_964606555.1 uncultured bacterium
GGCAAGGTAATCAACATATCCTAATGTATCTCCATAATGTTGTCCAGGAATGTATACAACATCAGGGACTATTGCGTCTGGTGTGACTGCTTTATCACCACCACCACAACCTAAAATAAGGCATAAAATTATAATAATACTAATATGTTGATGCTTGATTTCCATCTAAATCTCCCCTTTTATCTGATGCTGTAATAAACTTACCATTTTTTAATTGTATTCCATGAGCACGTGCAATACCATACTCAACTAATTTAAGTCTATGATTTAATTTTTTTAATTCTTTTATAGTTTTTTCACTAATACTGTCTTTTTCATAAAAAACTTCATCTGGCAACCATTGTGAATGTGTTCTTGGAGTGTTAATAGCTTTATCAATTGTCAAATCATGATCTAAAACACTAATGATAGATTGGAGGACTGCTGTAATAATGCGTGAACCTCCTGCTGCTCCTAATGTAAGGATTCCTTCATTGTTGTTATTTACTACAACTGTTGGACTCATTGAGCTTAATGGTCTTTTAAATGGTTGTATTGCATTAGCAGGTGGAATACCTAATCCAATTAATCCAAATGCATTGCCAATTCCTGGTTTTGAAGAAAAATCATCCATTTCATTATTAAGAAAGAAGCCTGCACCATCAACAATTTTCTTATTACCATAACTCAAATTAATTGTTGTAGTAATGCCAGCTACATTTCCTGCTTTATCCATTACAGAATAATGGGTTGTTTCCATACTTTCTTTATTATTCCATGTGCCATGTGCAATTTCTATACTAGGAGTTGCATTCTTCATAGAAATTAACCCTAATCTTTCCGTAGCATATTCTTTAGAAGTAAGCATAGCAATAGGATTCTCCCAAAAATCCGGATCTCCTAAATGAGTAGCTCTATCAGCATATGCCAAGCGCTGTATTTCTGTTAAAAGATGTACAAATTCTGTTGAATTCCTTTTCATTGATTCTACATCAAAATTTTCAAGCATATTTAACATTTGTACTATAAGTATTCCTCCAGAACTTGGAGGTCCCATTGAAATAATCTTATAACCTTTATAGGTACCAATTATTGGTTCTCTATATACTGAATCATAATCTAATAAATCTTGTTTGGTAATTAATCCACCATTACCACTCATTTCTTCTATAATAAGATTTGCTGTTTCTCCTTCATAAAAACCTTTATTTCCTGATGTAGCAATACGTTTGAGTGTTTCTGCTAAATCTTTTTGTATAATAATATCACCTGGTTTCCATTCTTGCTCTTTAACAAAGATTTCTTTTGTCCCATCATCACTATTAAACTGTTTTCTATAATAATTAAAGCTTCGAGCAGTAGTTTTATTTAAAACAAATCCATTTTCTGCATAATTAATTGCAGGGGCTAAGATTTCCTGTAAAGAAAGATTTCCTGATCCATAGTCATTCAGAATTTTTAATAGACCATTTACTGTTCCTGGTACACCTGATGATTTATGCGATTCTAATGCAATAACTCTGTCATAGTCTCCATTTTCATTAAGAAACATGCTTTCATATGCTAGTTTTGGTGCTTTTTCTCTAAAATCTAAACTTATTGATTTTCCAGAAGCTGTATGAGCAACTAAAAAACCTCCTCCACCAATATTGCCATTAGCAGGAGAGGCTACAGCAAGTGTAAATCCAGTAGCTACAAGAGCATCAAATGCATTTCCTCCTTCTTTAAGAATATCAATGCCAACATCAGATGCAATTTTAGATGTAGAGGACACAGCACCGCTTGTATTGTCTCTTGATACTTCCCATGCTTGCCAAGTTATAAGAATAACAGGTAATACATATAATATCAAATTTTTATAGCTGTTTTTCATCGTTAGTTATTTGAAGATAATAAAAAGCCCCTGAAAAACAGAGGCCTTTTATTATTTTAATTCCTAAACGTTAGAGCTTATAAGCTCATATCTACACGAGCGTATAGATAACGTCCATTAAATCCAAAAGGACTATAACCAGAATGTTGGAATATTCCATTGAAACTATTTCTTTTAATAGTTTTGTCTGGGTATGTATCAAACGCATTGTTTACCCCTAGAGATAAACGTGTTTGACTAGATACCTGGAATGAATATTCAGCATCTACTGTCCATTTTGAAGAAAGAACTTGTTCTCTTTCTTCTGTTCCAGATGGAATTGTTACTTCACCCCAATTGTTCAATTTCACCATGTAACTACATGTTGGTTTTTGAACCATTGCTGAGAATTGGAAAACATTGGAAGGACCAGAGTTTTCATATCTCACGGTGTTTGCACGTCCAAGAAGCACTTGACTTGTATAGTCTGCTAAATTGGAAGGAGTTTCAAGTTCTCCTTTATTGGTTACTTCAGTATCAGTGAAGTTCATTGCACTCTTAAGTAACAAATGCCCATTAGGAATATCAAAGTTTAGAGTAGAAACAATATCTAAACCATTAGTCTCAGTGTCAACTCCATTAAAGAACCATCTACCAGCTGCTGCTGCAATGTTTCTTTCTTGGAAGAATTGAACCATTCCTGAACCCTTAAAGGTTTCAGTAAGTCCAATACGATCTTCAACAGTAATCTTATACGCATCTACTGCTAGTGAAAGCATATCATTCTTGAATGTCATACCAGCTGCAAGATTTTGTGAAGTTTCTGGTTCAAGATCTTTTGCACCAAGAGCTCTTGCTGGTTCGGTATCAACAGGGAATGTTCCTACTTCATAAGGTATTCCATCAATAAAGTTAGTTGCAATAGATGAGAAATACGCTTCTTGCAATGCAGGAGCTCTAAAGCCAGTGCTTAAAGAAGCTCTTAATGCTAAGTTTTCTTGTAATTCATATCTCATTGTAAGTTTACCGTTTATTGTGTTACCAAAGTCGCTATAATCTTCTGCTCTAATTGCTAGACCAACAAGAAGATTATCAAGTACGTCAGCTTCTGCGTCCATGTATATACTTAATGCATCTCTATCACGATCGCCTTCGTTTGCAGGAGCAAGTCCTGGTAAACATTGACAACCAACCGCAGCGCTTGCACCAGCACTTGGACCGTCTAATACATCAAATCCGCCGTCAGCATATCCTGCTTCTTCACCGGCGTCAATTGTGTAATTTTCAGTACGCATTTCTAAACCGAATGCAAGATTTACTGGTCCAGCAAAACCTTCCATATCTACTACAGTTGTGAAATCAGCGTTTAGTGAAGTCTGTGAATAACCTAGTGTTCCTAAGTCAAAATCAGATTGTTGTCCTGCACTAGTACCATAAGTTGCGTTATGACTATTTTGCATTCCCCATGCAAAGTCATTGCCACCAGTAGTGACACTAACGTCATATGCATAATCTCCCCATAGTCCTTTCACACCAGCAGCAAGAGAGCTGTCAGTTAGTTCTGGACTAATTAATGGTAAGAATCCGTCTGGATACCATGCACGAAGAGTACGATTATCTTGAGCTCTTCTATAATAACAACCACTTTCTCCATTACGAGTATTAAATCCACCAAAAGTATAGAATGTTCCTCTTTCCGTTGGGAAACTACCATTCCACATCATGCTTACTTGTTCAAATTCTCCACGACCAATACGATGATTTTCTCTATCAAAAGAAAGTTCTCTTGGATCTGGAGTTACTGTAGCTGATGCACTTTTAGTGAGTTGTCCGTTTGCGTCTGTACCAAAGTACTGCATTCTAGGATCTAGACCAGTACGGTTTGTACGTCCACCTTCACGGATTTGTCCACTTATGTAAAGATTTCCACCAAACATGCTTAAACCACTACCAGCATGTACGATTAAATTTTTACCATCGGTTTTCTTAACAGTTTGCATTCCACTTCTAGCCCAGCCTCTTTCACCAGTAAATGGTAAATAGCCTGATCCATTGTGGCCTGGATCACTGTCCCAACCGTAAGTACTTTCATCTTGGCCTGCAATTAATGCTTCATCAGATCCGTATCCTCTTTCAAAGAAAGAATAACTTTGACCATATGTTACACTAACATCTGCACCACCTGTTTCTTTTAAAATGATGTTAATCACACCGGCGATAGCATCAGAACCATATTTCGCTGATGCACCATCACGCAATACTTCGATTTTCTCGATTGCGCTTGCTGGAATTGCATTTAAGTCAACTTGTGTTGAACCACGTCCAACAGAACCGTTAACATGTACTAGAGCACCTGAGTGACGTCTTTTACCGTTTACCAGTACAAGAACATGACCTGGTGCCATACCACGCAATGTAGCAGGTCTCATGTGATCTGAACCATCAGTAATGTAGCTACGAGGAGCGTTATAAGACGGAACTAAAGCTTGCAATAATTGACTTGTTTCAGTCAATCCAGTTGCACGAATTTCAAGTTCTGTAATAACTTCCACAGGAACTGCTTGTTCGTCTGCATTTCTTTGGAAACGAGATCCAAGAACTGAGACTTCAGAACCAGCAAGTGCACTAGAATCTAGTGAAAAGTTTGCTGTTGCAGCGCCATCTACATTGACAGACACGCTTGAGGACCCATATCCGATATATGAAGCAGTTACAGTATAAGAACCGCTTGCTACACCGTCGACTGAATATGAACCGTCAGCTGCTGTTGCTGCACCTGATGATGTTCCCTCAACTGTTACGTTTGCACCATAAAGGGCATTGCCCTCTGAGTCAGTAACGGTACCTGATACTGAACCCTGTGCAAACACAAAGCCGGTCATCATAACAAGTGCTACCATATTAAATAGCTTTCTCATTGTTTTTCCTTTTTTTATGTACATATTTAAAATATTTTTTATACTAATCATAAGGATACACCCTTAGCATAGGGCGCTCCTACCCTTAGTCCGTATAAGTTATTGTAAGACGAGCTGAATGTCAATATCTTAAAAGAATCAGACCTTTATCGTCTGCTTCGTAGTTTCATTAAAAGATTTAGAATCTCAATATAAAGCCAAATTAACGTAATCATTAGTCCAAAAGCGCCATACCACTCCATATATTTTGGAGCTCCTTGATTTGCACCTTGTTCAATAAAATCAAAGTCTAATACTAAGTTTAAAGATGCAATACCAACGACAAAAACAGAAAATACAATCCCTGTTAATCCATTAGCAAATAAGGGTCCTGTGAACGATACTCCAAATAAAGACAACAATATATTTAACATATACACAATAAAAATGCCAAATGTAGCTGCAAAAATTCCGAGCCTAAAATTATCTGTTACTGCAATAAGCTTGCTTTTATATAACATTAAAAGAGCAGCTAAAATACCAAAAGTGAGACAGATAGCCTGATTGGCAATTCCAGGATACATAGCGTCAGCCCAGGCAGAAATTCCCCCTAAAAGCCCTCCTTCTAATAAGCAATATATTGGAACTGTATAGGGTGCTACTTTCTTGTTAAAAATAGTGATTAATAAGAGAATAAAAGTGAAGATAACAATTGGTAAGAATAATATAAAAGATAATTCAGGATTATTCCAAGTGTAAATAGCAGATGTCATTAAAAGTAACAAACTCAACGCTGTTTTATTAACGGTACCATCAATTGTCATTGGTTGTTCAGCGGCTATATTTCTAGTGGATGAAAATGTTTTGCTATTAAGAGCTGGGTTTGCTGATCTCATAAACCTCTATTTTAAGAAATTACTGATTTTATTTTCGTCAATTCGAGTTTGTTTCATTGAATCTCGTTCTCGGATAGTAACGGTATTATCTTCAAGGGTTTGATGATCAATAGTGATACCAAAAGGTGTTCCTGCTTCATCTTGACGATAATAACGTTTTCCAATAGATCCTTGTTCATCATATATACATGAATAGTGTTTATTTAAATCGTTAAAAATATTCATAGCTCTTTCTGGTAAATTATCCTTTTTAACAAGAGGGCAGATAACAGCTTTGTTCGGAGCTAATGCAAAAGGAAGTTTTAATACCACTCGGTTATTCTCAGTATCTTCAAAGTAAGCGTTGCATAGAACCATCAAAAATATCCTATTTAATCCAGCAGATGTTTCAATAATATAGGGATGATATTTTTTATCATTTGTAGAATCAAAATATGTCATATTTTTTCCAGATATTTCTTCATGTCGTTTTAGATCAAAATCTGTACGATTATGAATTCCTTCAATTTCTCCCCAACCAAATGGAAATTGATACTGGATATCATATGCATCCTTTGCATAATGAGCTAATTCTGTATCATCGTGTTGGTGGAATTGAAGATTGGATTTGCTAATTCCCAATTGATTTAAATAAAAATCAAACCTCTTTTTCTTCCATAGATCAATATTTTCTTTATCTTTTGATGGATGAACAAAATATTGCATTTCCATTTGTTCAAATTCTCTTGTTCTAAAAATGAAATTTCTTGCAACAATTTCATTGCGAAATGCCTTTCCAATCTGTGCGATACCAAATGGTATTTTTAAGCGCATGCTATTTTGAATTAAAAGATAGTTAATAAACATGCCTTGTGCAGTTTCTGGACGTAGGTAAATTTCTTTCCCAGTTTTTTCTGATGGACCTGAATCAGTTTTAAACATTAAGTTAAATTGAACGGGTATTGTCCATTTTCCAATTGATCCTGAGTGTGGATCTATAACTCCTGCTTGTTCCAATACTCCTTCACCATCAGCTTCTTTATCAAGAAGTATGTGTGCAATTTGATCAAAAATAGAATTATCATTAGTATTTTTGATATCTAAAGAATCACATAAAGCATCAATTACTTTACTTTTTTGTTGAGCAAGCAAGTCATCCACTCGATATCTTTTCTTGTTATCTTTATTATCTGTCATTGGGTCATTAAAATTTTCTATATGTCCACTTGCTTTCCAAACGTCTGGATGAACCATAATTGCACTATCAATACCAACAATATTTTGATGAAGTTGGGTCATTTCTTTCCACCATAACTCCGAAATTGATTTTTTTAATTCAACACCCATTGGTCCATAGTCGTAAGATGCTTTTAGTCCGCCATAGATTTCAGAATTAGGGAATACAAAACCTCTTCTTTTGCAAAGAGAGATAATTTTGTCTAAATGTTTTTCACTCATTAGAATAATTTAATCGAAAAAATACTTGTATAATATTGTTATACCAAATAATCCAAAAATAATTGGAATAATCCACATTAATGAATTAAATCCATTTGCAGGAGGAGTAGCAAGAATACTTAGTCCATATTTTTCAACATAATGGGTTTTAATTTCTTCATCGCTCATTCCTTTAATAATCATTTTTTTAATTTCTTCTCTCATTTCAATTGCAATATTTGATTGAGATTGTTCTAAAGTTAGTCCTTCACAGACAGGACACATTAATTCTCGATTTAATTTATAGAGTCTTTCCTCTAATGAGGATTGATATCCGAACATAATACTACTTATAGAAATGATTAAGATTAAACTTTTCACTACTTTTTTTCTGATAATAATTTAATACTTTCTTCTAATGTTAATTCATCTATTTTGTACCCCTTTAATGATACATTTTTATTACCATCTGTTACATAGGGTCCAAACCTTCCTGTTTTGATAAGAATTTCTTTTTTTGTTTCAGAATCAATTCCTAAAACTTTTGGCTCAAATTTTGCTTTTCTGTTTTTAATAAGCTCTATAGCGTGATCTAAAGTAATTGTTAATGGATTATCATTGGCTTTCATAGAAGCGTTTGTTTTACCACACTTCACATAAGGTCCATATCTTCCAAAATCGACGAATACATCTTCTTTTGTTTCAGGATTTTGACCAAGATTTTTGGGCAAATTCAGAAGATCATTTGCAATTTTTTCTGTTATATTTTCTACTCCAATGCTTTTTGGAATGGACTTCCTTTTTTTAGAATCTAATAGTTCAAGATAAGGTCCATATCTTCCAATTTTCAATAGAATAGATTCTCCATTATCAAATTTTCCAATAATATTATCTTTATCCTGTAATTTAATGAGCTCCTGTACTGCTTCACTGTTTAAATCTCCAAGGAATAAGTCTTCAGGAATCGTAATATTTTTATCATTTTTTTGAATAAATGCTCCATATTGTCCTATTCGAATATCTATTTTATTTGCGATAGGAATAGTACATGCTTTTTGAATATCTACTTTTTCTTCTAATAACTTTTCAACCCCTTGATATGTGTCCGTACCGTAATAAAATTCTTTTAAAATATCTGAATAACTATTTTCAGATCGAGAGATAGCATCTAATTTTCTTTCCATAGCTGCTGTAAACTGTTCATTGAAAAGTGCCAAATAATGATTTTCTAATAATTGAGTAATAGCAATTCCTATAAATGTTGGGATTAATGTTTTATTTTTTTTGATAACATATTCTTTTGATACAATTTTGTCTAATATTGATGAATAAGTAGAAGGACGACCGATTCCTCTTGTTTCCATTTCTTTTACTAGCATTGCTTCCGAAAATCTTCTAGGAGGAATAGTGGTTTTTTCCTCAGATGACACTGTTTTATGTTTAATATTAGAAGATTGTGATAGAGTGGGGAGAGAACCAGCAACAGATTGTTGATTTCTTCCTAAGGCCTGTTCATATGCAGCAGTATATCCCTTGAATTTGGTTACATTTCCATTTGCTTTATAAGTAGATTTTCCATTTTTAATTGTAACATTAGTACGTATATACTCAGCAGCTTTCATTTGAGAAGCCAATGTACGATTTAAAATTAAATCATATAATTGTGATTCATCTTTACCTAAGGTCGTAGCAATTTCATTTGTTTCTTTAAAAGCTCTCCCTGCTGGTCTAATTGCTTCATGTGCTTCTTGTGCATTAGCAACTTTTGTTTTATATACATTAAATGAATCTGGAAGAAACTCTTTACCAAATTTATTTTCAATAGAATGTTTCGCAGCAGATAGCGCTTCTCTTGAAAGATTGGTAGAATCTGTTCTCATATAAGTTATAAACCCTTGTTCGTATAATTTTTGTGCAACTACCATTGTTCTTTTTGGAGAATATCCAAATTTTCTTGATGCATCTTGTTGAAGAGTACTGGTTGTAAATGGTGGAGGAGGGGAACTAGAAGTTGGTTTTGATTCAATTTCTACAATCTCCCATGGATTTTCATTCGATTCTTTTTTGATTTTTTCTGCTTTTTCTATATCAATCAAGAGAAGATTTTGATTTTTTAAGCCACTATCAAATTTGTCAAAATCATTACTTGTTGCAACTTTCTGCTCATTATAATGAGTAAGTCTGGCTTTGAAATTTTTATTGCTACTTTCTTCAATAAGTTCTGCATTAATTGCAAAAAATTTGTTTTTAATAAATTTATTACGCTCTTTTTCACGTTCTACTAATAATTTTAATGCTACTGATTGAACCCTTCCAGCAGACAACCCTTTTATTCTCAGATTTCTTAATGTTTGCCATAAAACAGGAGAGAACGTAAATCCTACTAATCGATCGATTGCTCTTCTAGCCTTTTGCGCATCTACTAGATTATAATTTATTTCTCTACTATTGTTTATTGCTTCCATTACAGCATTTTTTGTTATTTCTGTAAATTCGACACGTTCAACATCTTTATTAATTTCTTCAGCAATATGTGCAGCAATAGCTTCACCTTCTCTGTCTGGATCTGTAGCAATTAATATTCTATCAGCTATCTTAGTTTCATTCTTTAGCTCAGTTATAAATTTTTTCCTATCAGCTATAGTTTCAATATCCATAGCAAAATCATTTTTGATATCAATCCCTAATTCTTTTTTTGGTAAGTCTTTGAAGTGGCCAATGCTAGCTATCACTTTAGCGTGATCTATATATTTGCTTATTGTTTTTGTCTTAGAAGGCGACTCAACAATAATGAGTAATTTTTCTTGATTTGACATTTTAGGTGTTCAACTTACACTCTTTGTATAATAATTGTCAAAAATTTATATATATAATTATATATATAAATTATTGGTTTTTTAAAAAGCTAAGAATTTGGCTTTCTGAAACGGTATTTTCTTTTTTGGAGCTTAAATTCCTAATCATAATTTTGTCATCAATAATCAATATTGACGATGCTTTATTTTTTACTGCATCTTTAATTTGATTTTTTAAACTCTTTTTATTTGTATCAAAAAATATTTTATATCCATTATCAGTTATCTCTTTAATAATTTTAAAACCTTTAGATGCATGTTTTATATCATTACAACTAATATAGACATCAATATTGTTGTTAGTTGGTTGTTGTTTTGATTCAAGTATCATTCTTTCAATTCCTGCAGCAAATCCAACAGCTGGTACATTTGGTCCACCCATTTTTTCTACTAAAAAATCATATCTACCACCACCACAAAGAGCATTTTGTGATTGTTGGCTGTTTGTAGTAATCTCAAATATGGTACCGTTATAATAATCTAAGCCACGAACAAGATGTGGATTTTCATTATACTTAATTCCCAATGCTTTTAGGTGTGATAATACTTCATTAAAATGCATACTATCCTCTTTTGAGAGAAATTCTTTAATTAACGGAGCATTGTTAATAATTGATTGATCTTCTTCTTCTTTACTATCTAAAATTCGTATTGGGTTTTTTTCAAGTCTTTTTTGAGACACTTTTGATAGCTTATTTGTTTTTTGATTAAAATATTTTTTTAATACCACTTCATATTGTGTTCTAGTTTCAGGACTACCAATACTATTAATACTTAATAGCGTATTATTAATCTTTAAGTCTGTAAAAAGTTTGTTTGCAATCAGAATTACTTCAGCGTCTTGTTCGCTATTTTTAGACCCAAATGCTTCAATTCCAAATTGATTAAATTGTCTTTGCCTTCCTTTTTGAGGTTTTTCTCTTCTAAATAATGAATCAATATAATATAAACGACATAGTGGGTGTTTTCTGAAAAATCCTGATTCAATATAAGCTCTTACAACCGGAGCCGTCATTTCTGGTTTAAGAGCTAATTGTTTTCCTGATTGATCTTGCCAACCAAACATTTCTTTTGAAACATCTGTTTCATATCCAATATTTTCTTGAAAAAGGTTAACAAATTCTACTGCAGGTGTTCTAATTTCTTCAAAACCAAATTGTTGACATGTCTGATGAATTATTGACTCAATCTCTTGCCATAACTGTGTTTCAGGAGGGAGAATATCGAACGTGCCTTTGATTTTTTGGTATTTAGACTTCACAAAACAACATTAATAATTTTTTTAAGCAATAACACCTAAAAATTTGATCTTGTACTATATATGCCTTGTCTACGTTCAATTTTCAAATCTTTTAATATATCTGATTTAAGATTTAATCTAAAATATAGACCTCTTGCATATCCATTTGGAGTCCAATCTATAAAAAATTCCCAACAATCTATTTCTCTATACAATGTAAGGTTATGCCTAATAATCGACTTATCAGTTATATTAAAACGTGCGTTATAGTTTAATTTCCAATTTTGCGTAACGTTGACAGATGTATTTGTATTAATCCAAAAATTTTCGATGGTATTTGAAGGATTAAATTTATTGATTGTATAACTAAGGCCAATTCGTGAATTCCAATTGTTTCCAGATAAGTCATTCAAGAATTTTTTAGTATTTTCACTAAATTCTTTTTCTTCTTTAATATTAGTCGGTTCTGATTTACTTCTAATTGTGAAATTTGTTGCAAGTCTTGCTGCAACCATTCTTGGAAAGTTATCTAATTCATCAATTCTAACATTATTTTCACCATCAAATTTATATGGATCATGTGTAAAGTTCATGTCAACAGAAACACCATCTTTTAGATTGCTGCGCATTGAAGTGTTAATCTTTGATATTTTAAATTCATCAGCATTGAAGTTATAACTGCTAGAAATTCGCCAATTAAGAAAATTAATTTTTTCCTCTTTGTCTTCTTTGTTTACTTTTGCTTGGAAAACGTTATTTAAAGACAGACTAACTCTTTTAGTGGAACTTGTTGGCGTAGAACCTATTAGTGATCCTTGGAAGTAATCATAAATTTCTGTTCCAATTTCTTGAAAGTAATCATTGTTATCTTCATAGTCTGGAGAATAATTAAATCCAATGCTTGGCGTAATAACGTGTCTAACAGATTCTACATTTCTAAATTTGATTGGTAAAATACCATATATTTTTGTTGATAAAGAAAGTCCAAAATTTCCAGTCGTTCTATTTTTAATTTTCTCTTGATAGTCAAAGATCACATCTTCATCTTCATTGAGTTCTGCTGTCCTATATCGATTAACAAAATCTGAATTAATATTCAAATTTGGATTGATTGCAATATATTTGAAAATTGTGAATGGAGCATTAATAGCAAAATTATTTTTTAACATTCCATCTACTTTTTGAGATTGAGAAGCATTCCCATTGCTATCTTGTTTCCACGCATAGCCTATTGTTCCATCTTCGTTAATAATTTCTTCTGCTTCATAGTAGCTTTTAGTGTTGTTAATCAATCGAGAACTATAATTCCATTGTATATTATTTAACCAAGAATCCTGAGGTGAATTTTGAAATAATTTTCTTCGAGCAACTCTTAAATTCAACGAAGGTAAAGTGCTTGTATTCTCTGTAATTGTATTTTGAGTACTATAAGGAGTTTGGTAAAAAGAGGAAGAAGGATTGACCTTATTAGATGCCATTAAATCTTGTTTGTTAGATGCGTTTGCACTAATTGAAATATTTTGTTTTGTCCATCTCTTTGTATAAGTAATATTCGAAATTGCTTGTTGATTTAATCGTTTAATTGGATCAATACTTGTTTCTCGATTATACTCTCCATTACTGTAATAACTAGCATTTGCTCTGAAAGTTTGATTGTTTCTTAGTATTTGGTTGTGTTGCCAATTAAAAACATAGTCAGTTTTATTGTTTTCGCTAATTTTTGAAATATTTTCTTCTCCAGAACCCAAATATCTTCTTGTTTCAAGTTTTAACTTTCCACTAAACTTGTATCGTTTTTTATAGTCATTATTTGCTTTTAGTATAATTCCTTGGCGATCTGCAAAACTCAACAAAAATTCCGAACCAAAATAATCATTTGGAGCAAAATAATATCCTAATCCATCTAGATATGTTCCACGATTGTCAGATGATCCAAATGATGGCATAATCCACCCCGATCTTCTTTCTCCAGATGCATGAGGAAAAATTGCCAAAGGGATACCAATAATAGGAACTCCTCCAATATAAACACTTAATGGTTTTGCAATTACTTTCTCTCCATAAATAATCTTTACTTGTTTGCTTCCCAAATAAAATTTTGATGGATCACAAGATGTAAAAATACAATCATCAATATAAAAAGTACTATCAGTGACACTTGTAATTTGTTTCCCCATGTATTTATTTTCCTGAACTTGGCTTTCTCCTCTTAATATTTTCCCTTTTTTTGATTGAAGATTATAAACCATTTCATCGCCTATCATTGGTTCACGGTTTCCTTCAATTAAAAGAGGTCTATTTTTTTCTTCGCTATCTAATGGATTAGTTGTAAACGCTTCTAAGATATTGGTTTCCCAATTGACATTTACATATGATGCTGAAAGATCAATATCTTCATGTAATATTTTTGAAAAACCATATAATTGTGATATTTGTTTATCAACTTCAAATTCGATTACTTCTGCAGAATAATTAATAGGTGAGGTAATACTAGAATTAAATTTATTGGGAATATATCTCCCAATAGTACCACCTTTTGCTGTTAACCTTGTTGCTGATTCATTTGCAATACTAATTGCTATTGAATCACCAGACACTTCATTGCTTCCTTGATATAAAGAATCATCATAAAGATGAATAAAAGTTGATGCCATACCCTCTAAGTATACTTTATCAATTTCATTTTCTTTGATATCACCCAATATATGTTTTGCTTTTAATAAATTTTGATTTTCTAATTTGATTAAATTTTCTTTTTCACCTTCCATTTTTTTCTCATATCCAGTATTGGTTGAGAAAATTTCTCCTCCAGATAAAATTTCAAAATTATTTAACTCGTCATTCTCAAATGTTAAGATTATTTCATCACCGTAAATTTGATGTTTATTATTTTCATTAATTTGGCAATTTTCAATAAGAGTAATTTGTTCTGTCTTTTCATCAAGTAGTGCGTTATTTGATCGCATGCTTCTTTGTTTGTCATCAATTCTTACATTTCCATACATTGCAAACAATTGACTATCTTGATTATATGTCAAAGAATCACAGTAAATAGTCTGAGATTCTTTTTTTATTACTACATTATTGTTTAGTTTGACTAGTGGAGATTTTGCATATTGAGTAGCAAAATCACTTTTTAAAACCGTATCATCTTTTTTAAAAATAATATTTCCAGATAATTGTGTTATCGTTTCATTATTAATAACAGATGATTCTAATAGGTCAGCTTGTTGAAGAATTAACTTGTCTTGTGTGAAGCTTATCGATAGAAGAAATGCGAAAACAAAAGATTTTTTAATCATATCATATTTAACAAATGTTATTGATTTTTGTTTCATCTTTGTAAAGTAGAAATGTAATGTATAAATTGCTTTAATGTTAGAAAATCTGTTAGATGATATTTTGTCCAATCCTGCTTATCTCGCAGTTGCGATTGCTCTAGCTGCAATGATTACATATAGTGTAATCCAACGTTTGTACAAATTAGTGGTTTTAGCAGTTGTGCTTTTTGTTATCTATTGTGCATATCTTACACTTACTGATCAACCATTGCCAGAGATAGATATTGATAAAATTCAAGAAGAATTAGGAGAAGTAACAGATCAAGCTAAAGAATTTAAAGAAAAAGCAGGCGATACACTTGATAAAGCAAATGATACGCTTGATAAATTAAAAAACTAAAGAGGATTATTATGTTTGAAAAAAATCTTTTAAATGGACAAACAATTGTAATTACTGGAGGAGGCACTGGTTTAGGAAAGAGCATGTCCAGACGTTTTGGAGAATTAGGTGCCAATATAGTTATTAGCGGTAGAAGAAAAGAAAAACTTGAAGAGACTGCTGATGAATTTTCAAAACTTGGTATTAATGTTCTGACTTGCCCTGGTGATGTGAGAAAATTAGAAGATGTAGAACTGATGACATCTCAAGCGATTGATAAATTTGGGAAAATCGATGGATTATTAAATAACGCAGCTGGGAATTTTATTTCTCCTACTGAAATGTTAAGTCCGAATGCATTTAAAGTAGTAATTGATATTGTTTTGATGGGGACTTGGAATTGTACTAGCACGATTGGTAAAGAAATGATTAAAAACAAAAAAGGAAATGTTCTTAGCATTGTTACAACTTATGCATGGACAGGATCTCCGTATGTTGTTCCTTCTGCAGCTGCAAAAGCTGGTGTGTTAGCAATGACACGATCTTTAGCCGTAGAATGGGGGAAATATAATATTCGATTTAATGCTATTGCTCCTGGCCCATTTCCAACAAAAGGAGCCTGGTCCCGTTTAATGCCACCAGGCTTTGAAGATTTTGAGGATGGAATGAAGAATAAAATTCCTATGAAAAGATTTGGTGAAAGACATGAATTAGAAAATTTAGCTTCTTATCTGATGAGTGATGGTTCTGCTTACATTAATGGTGAAGTAGTTACTATTGATGGAGGTGAGTGGCTTGCAGGTGCTGCTGAATTTAGTGAAATGGATAAAATTCCAGATTCTTTATGGAAAGCAATGGCTGAAAGACGTAAGAAAAAATAACACCATGTTTAGTCTAGAGAACAAAACTGCCATCATTTCAGGCGGTTCCAAAGGTATCGGGAAAGCAATTGCATTTAAATATGCTGAAGCAGGAGCTAATGTAATAATTTGCAGTAGGAAAAAAGAAAATTTAGATACTGCTGTTCAAGAGGCAAAATCAAGCGGATTCGATATTATCGCTATAGAATGTAATACAGGAGATGTCGATTCAATACAAAATGTGGTTAATCAAACGTTAGAAAAATTTGGAAAGATAGATATTTTAGTGAACAATGCTGCCGCTAATCCTTATTATGGTCCAATCCTTAAAGCTGAAGATAGTCATTGGGATAAAATTTTTCAAATCAATGTTAAAGGCTATTTTGAATTTGCTAAAACATGTAGCGCTTCAATGATTGAAAATAAATCTGGAAAAATTATTAATGTTGCATCTATTGCTGCAAAAACCCCTCTTGAAGGATTGGGGATTTACAATATTAGTAAAGCAGCAGTTGTGATGTTAACTAAAGTACTTGCCAAAGAAATGGCATATGCAAATATACAAGTCAATACATTGGCCCCCGGTTTAATCAAAACTGATTTTAGTAGAGCATTATGGGAAGATGAAAATGTATATTCACAAATTATTAAATCCATTCCACAAGGTAGAATGGGAGAACCTCAAGATATTTCTGGAATGGCACTATATCTTGCTTCTGACGCTTCTGATTTTATTACAGGATCGATGTTTACTATTGATGGCGGGATTACTACTTAAGTATTAGTTATCCAATTATAAAAATCTTTGATATTACTAAAAGTATTTGCTCCAGTATTTTTAAGTCGATTGCTATCATTATGACCATTGTGAACCAGCGCACAATCAACACCCATATATTGGGATACTCTAAAATCTAATAAACTATCACCAACAATAATTGTTTCAGACTTAGGGATATCAATTTCCATCAACAATTCTTCTCCTTCAACTTCTTTTCCATATCCAGATGGAGTAAGTTTTAACCCAGCAATATTTTGTATATACTGATCTAAATTAAAAAATCCTATCTGTTCCACTAATTTATCGTGAAAGGTAGCAGATAGAACACTTTGTGTGATATCACTCTTATGAAATTGAATAATTGTTTCTTTAGCAAAAGGTTGAAGCGCAAGAGTTTTAAATTGTTTTTCAAAACCATCATGAAATTCTATATTGGTATTTTCAAAAGGTTCTTTATCAAAATCAAAACCAATTGATTCATAGAATGTTTTAATTGGGAAAAGAAATTTTTCTTTATAGGCTTCGATAGTAATTGCAGGAATATTACGCTTACTTAAAGATTGGTTAAGAATTGTCACGCATAAAGAGAGATCATTCAATAAAGTTCCGTTCCAATCCCATATTATGTGCTTATATTTCATGAATTTGAAAGTAAATAAAAAAATAACATTAATAAAGCAAAGACTAAATAAACCATTACCTGCATGGGATAGTCAGAAAAAAATGGCGGTTGTCAAAGTTAATAAGTTTATTAGACTGGCTTTTAATCCACCACCAAATGCAAAATTAGCTTCTGTTGCAATTATCTTGTTTCCAATTGATAATGATATAGGATTTTTTTTAACACAACGAACAAGTAATGTGGATCATCATAAAAGCCAAGTATCATTACCTGGGGGAGCCCAAGATCAAGGAGAATCCCTTGCTGAAACATCACTTCGAGAGAGCAAAGAAGAAATTGGAATTAATAATAATTTAGAATTTATTGGTAATTTAACTCCTCTTTATACTCCTGTTTCTGATTTTTTAATCCATCCCTATGTTTGGTATGTTTCGTCGAAACCAAAAACTGTTCTTAACCCAGATGAAGTAAGCGATATTTATACAATCTCTTGTAATGAATTAATTCATCAACAAACTTTAGGGACTATACCAAAGCAATTTAAAAGCATATCCTATGATGCACCATGTTTCCAATTTATTCAATGTAATTGTTGGGGGGCTACAGCAATGATATTATCAGAATTTAAAGATTGTCTATTAGAGATTTAATTCTGTATCACAATTTGAACATTTAGTTTGTTTACTTGGTTGCATTTCTTCAAAACAAGTAGGACATTTTTCATTTATTGGTGATTGTTTATCTTTTACAACTCCACCTGGAGTTTGAGATGCTTTTGTCCATAAAAATGAAACCAAACCAAGCGTTAACAAATAACTAATAACTTCAATAGCACTTGGATTACCATTCCATCCAAATAACCCTTTTGCGAATACTCCAATACCGCCTTTTTCATGTAGTAAAGGATAACTTCCATCTGGATTTAATGCAGGATTGACATCCCATATTGCACCATAGTAGGGAATAACTCCTGCCTCTTCAAATTCGTGTATTCCATAGGAAACAAGACCTGCGGCAACAAATATGAGTAGTACTGATGTAACATTAAAGAACGTTTTTAAAGGCACTTTTCTACCTTGGACAAAGATTGCATATCCAATCAATACTGCTAGAATTGCGCCAAGCAAGGAAGTGGTTAAAGATAACCCACCATCTTTAATAAAGATTCCATAGAGAAATAACACTGTTTCAATTCCTTCCCTAAATACAGAAAGGAAAGCAAGAGTGAATAATCCAATTGCAACATTTTGATCTTTCTCTATAACAGCAGATGCTTGGTTTTCTAAGCTCTCTGATACATTCTTATTTCTTGCCATCCAAATAATCATTGTAGATAACAATACTGCTGCCAAGATCATGACAGTTCCTTCAAAAATTTCTTCTGCTTTCCCGCTAAATCCACCAAGAACTAGCTGGAAAACAACTGCAAATGCTATACTGGCAGCCAGCGCACCGAATACTCCATTAATAATGCTTTGTCCTAAATGTTTTCTACCAGTTTTATTAACGAAGGTATAAAGTATACCTACTACCAAGGCAGCTTCGAGAACTTCTCTAAATACTATGATTAATTCAGCCATATTAGATTATTTATTGAGATTTAATCTCAATATTGAGGTGCTAATATAGATAAAAATTTTTTATCATTCAATAGTGTTCGTAATTTTCACTATAAAATGAAAACAGAATCAAAAAATTTTGCATTTCATCAAACAAACATTGATGATATTAAATCTATTATTATACCAAGATTAACTAATGCTAATAAGGGCGATTTTGGCCATGCTCTTCTTGTTGCAGGTAGCAAAGGAATGATGGGAGCTTGTGTATTGTCAGCAAAATCAATTTTACGTTCTGGTGCTGGATTAGTTACGGTGTGCATACCAAAAGCCGGTGAATTAATTATGCAGACATCAGTACCTGAAGCAATGGTTTTGGTTGATGCCAACGATAATAGTATTAGTACTTGTCCTGATTTAGAAAAATATTCTTCGGTTGGTGTTGGACCAGGTATTGGTACATCTTTAGAAACAAAAAAAGCTATCTCAGATTTAATTAAAACAGTAAAAATACCTACAGTTTTTGATGCAGATGCTTTGAATATTATTTCTCAGGATAAAGAATTATTAAATGATATTCCAAAAGATTCAGTGTTAACTCCACATGTAAAAGAATTCTCAAGAATTGTAGGCAAATTTGATAACATCAACGATCGTACAGCTTTGCAAGTAGATTTAAGTACAAAATACAAAATCAATATTCTTGTAAAAGGACATGAAACTTGTATGACTGATTCGAATGGGGACATTTTTGTTAATACAACAGGAAATCCAGGGATGGCAACCGGTGGAAGTGGTGACGTGTTAACGGGAATAATTACAGGACTACTTTCAAGAGGATTAAAACCGTTTGATGCCATGATAGCTGGAGCTTATTTACATGGACTATCGGGAGATATTGCAAGAGAATCTCTTGGCGAAGAATCTATGACTGCCCAAGATTTAGTTGATCATCTTGGACAATCATTCTTAACAGTGATATAATTATTCAACTATCATATAACCACGCATAGTTCCAGCGTGTGCAATATATGTGCAGATGTATAGATATCTTCCTGGTTTTTTTGGTGCGGTGAATTCAATAGAAGCTTCTTCTTGTTTATCGGCCAAAGTTGTCATCGCTAGTATTGCATTGCTTGCAAGTGGATTTCCACCATTCATTTCAGCATATTTCACAACATTTGATGCTTCAGATTCATCGAGTAAAATAACTACATTATGAAGCATCTCTCCCATAAAATCTAATGAAGCATTATTTTTCATAGTGAGTTTTACTTTTGAACCAGCTTTGACAGTGAATTCAGTAGTATCATATTTCATTTCATTTCCCAAAGAACCAAGAGTAATTATAGTTAATTCATCGCTTGTTGTTCCACCACCGCAATTGATAACCATTGTTGCTAGTAGTATTATTAGTGTTTTTTTCATTTTTATTTCCCCTTCATTAAGTTTGGTAATAACATATTTGAATTTTTAATGTATTCTTTATACTCCGATCTAGATTTGACCATCATTGCATCCATCATTGGACCAGTAATCTTGTAAAAAATTAATCCCATAACTATTGGTCCACATGCACTAAGAACAATGCTAAGAATATCCATGCTTGAAACTGTAAAAGCAAATAAACCAATCCAACACATTAAATCTCC
>CAZSGU010000001.1:20369-23038 GCA_964606555.1 uncultured bacterium
TATCCATGCTTGAAACTGTAAAAGCAAATAAACCAATCCAACACATTAAATCTCCAAAATAATTTGGACGTCTTGAATACTTCCATAAACCAATGTCACAAATTTTACCTTTATTGTCAGGATTTTTTCTAAATGATTTTAATTGAAGATCACTTATTGTTTCCCATAATAGACCCAATGCGAATAGTGATGTGCAAATTGCTATTTCAATTGTAGTTAATGTTGCAGGATTGATTTGCCCAAAATACAACGGCATTCCTACAAAATATGCAAGACATCCTTGCAAATAAAACACTCTAAAGAAACTAAACCACCACCAATCTTTTCCAGCTTCCTTTCGCCAGCCAATATATCTTACATCTTCACCATGACCAATATTTCTTATGCCAATATGTAATGCGATTCTTAGAGCCCACAAACTTACCAATCCAAGAATCAATAATGCTCTTTCGCTTGGTTCTCCAATGAAATAATTAATTGATAATCCAAATACTACAAAACAAGGTCCCCAAAATATATCTACAATGCTTGCATCTTTTACCATTAAACTGATTAACCAAATCAGCCCCATAAAGCCAATAATGGATATAAAACTGAAGAAAAGATCTGGATAAAGCCAATAATCCAATGCGATGAAAGATGTAAAAATTAAATTAACCAGTAGTATTTTTTTAATCATATTTTATTGCCTCAGAAATCTTTTTTCATAAAAATGGTAGTGAATATTAGTAAAACTATATGTATTTTGATAGTAGAATGAATGATAAAATTCCAATATTCCCCCTTCCATTAGTTTTGCTTCCTGGCGAAAAACTTCCTCTTCATATCTTCGAAGAAAAATATAGAAAAATGATTGAACATTGTTTAAAAAACAATCAAAAATTTGGAATTGTTAATTCAAAAAATAAAGATTTACTTACTATTGGATGTACCGCGTCAATTGAACAACTAATAGGATCTGACCAATATGATAATGGTGAATATGATATTCTTGTTACAGGAGTAGATAGATTTATCGTTAAGAATTACAACGATTCTGAAATATATAAACAAGCACATGTGAAAACATGGAAAGATTTAGATGAATCAATCAATAATACTCTTTTAAAAGAAACGAATGTTCTTTTATATGAAGTATTGATGAAGTTAGGAGCCTCTTCCAAAATTTCTCAAATTAATATGCCAAAAAACTCATTTGCAATTGCATCGATGCTTGATATTGATAAAAGAGCAAAAAAAATTCTTTTAAAAAGCCAATCTGAGAATGATCGTTTATTGGTTCTTAAAAGAATTTTGAAAAAAGCAATTGTAAAAATAGACTATAATGATTCTAATTCAATGGAATACTCAGATTATAGTCAATTTGAAGCCTAATACTATTTCAGCTTCACTAGTTTTATAAAATCATTGATTACGATATAAGATATTGGAACAAGTAATAAGATTATTGTTGTAGCAAATAGAATGCCTACCCCTAAAGAAATTGCCATAGGTTTTAAGAAAAGTACTTGTGTGCTTTGATTAAATAGTAAGGGCATAATGCCAAGAAATGTTGTTATGGAGGTTAATACTACAGGTCTAAAACGAGTGCGAACGGAATCCACGACAGCGTCTTTGACTGCAAATCCCTCTTCCATTTTTCTATTGATAAATACCACTAATAATAAGCTATCGTTAACAACAACCCCTGAAAGTGCAACAATGCCAAGAAGCGACAACACTGAAAGATTTACACCAAAAAGTAAGTGTCCTAAAATTGCTCCGACCATCCCATAAGGAATTGCTGATAAAACTATTAACGGTTTAAAATATGATTTAAGTGGGATTGATAGTAAAACATAAATAGCAAAAATTGCTATAGCAAATTTATATCCAATATCTTCTAATTGTTCTGCTTGTTCTTTTGGTTCTCCTCCTAATTCAAAATTGATATCTTGATATTGATTTAAAATTGCAGCCAATTCTCCTTTTGGTAAGTTTTCACTGTTTAGAAGATTCTGTAAAATCATTCCTGAGGTATTTTTTGCTATATCAACATCTGCCTGAACCTCGATTACTCTCCTTCCATCACTTCTTTTAATTTTGGAATAACCTTCAACTTCTTGAACGCTCGCTACTGAATATAGAGGAACCTTGATTCCTTGGTTAGTTCGAATTCTCATATTTTCAAGTGTAGACATTGTTTGACGTTCTTCTTTTGGAAATTTTAACATTACTCTAATATCATCATCATCACGTTGAATACGTTGAACTTCTTCTCCAAAGAATGCCTGTCTAACTTGTTTTGCAATATCCAATGTAGTAATTCCATATACCTCTGCTGAAGGCAGTAGTTCTATTTGGAGTTCACTTTTACCTTTTTGATTAGAATCATTGAGATCATGTATCCCAGAAAATGACGATAATAATTTTTTTGTTTGTTCAATAGCAGCATTTAGATTTTCAAAATTATTACCTTTAAATTCAAAATCAATTGGTTTACCAGCAGTAAAAATCTGTGCAGAATAGGTAAGACGTTCAACGCCTGCAACTGTTCCAATGCGTTGTCTTAATATATCAATAATATCATATGCTCCTGTTAAATTCCATCGTTCATCAGCAGGGGTTAAAATCACTAATACTTCTCCTATATGTGGAGTGCTAGTTGATCTAACAGTAAATCCACCAGG
>CAZSGU010000001.1:23138-64287 GCA_964606555.1 uncultured bacterium
CTAATACTTCTCCTATATGTGGAGTGCTAGTTGATCTAACAGTAAATCCACCAGGGCCTTTCGATGATTCTTCTTGTGAGTAGTATTGTTCACCAGCAGTTGTTAAGACATTGCTAATAATGATTGATGGACTAGTGCTATTAATTTCATCTTTTAACTGTAATGCTTCCGTTTCAATTATTGAAACAATTTCTTGAGTGCTACTTATTGGCGAACCCTCTGGGAGTTCAAATGCAATTGATACTTCTTCTGCCTCTAGTACAGGGAAAAATGTCCATTTTACCCACCCTCCAGCAACGAAGGAAAATGATATAAGCAATAAACCGGTAAATACTGCAATGGCAGTATATCGTTGGTCCATTGCCTTACGAACTAGCGGTATCCAAAAATTATCAACAAAATGATATAAACGATCTGAACAAAAATTTCTTGCTCGTGATAATAGCTTTCCAAATGTGACAAAATTTGTTTTAAACCAATCGGTAGCATGATTTAAATGTGAAGGCAAAATCGTAGTTGATTCAATTAAAGACATTGCTAAAATAGGAATCGCGGTTAATGGAAATACTCTCCATATTTCTCCTGTTTCTCCAGCCAAGTTCATCATAGGGGCAAAAACAGCAATTGTTGTTAAAACTCCAAAAAATACTGGTATTAAAACTTCCATAGTACCATTGATAGTAGAGGTATAGTTATCTTCATTAAATTTTATTCGTCGCCTAAAAACATTTTCACCAACAATAATCGCATCATCCACTACAATTCCTAAAACAACAATAAACATAAAGGCTGATAAGACATTTACAGTTACACCAATTTGAGGAAGTATAAGTAATGCACCACCAAATGAAATTGGTATTCCCATAGCAACCCAAAATGCCAGAGAAGGTTTTAAAAACATAGTTAATAATATGAGCACTAAAGTGATTCCAATTGCAAAATTTCGATATAATAGATTAATACGATCTTGTAAATAGCGTGCTTGATCATAAAAATAATCGATTTCAATACCTGCTGGCATATTTACTTTTTTATTGTTTACATACGTTCTTAGTTCTTCTGCAGCTTTTAATACATCCTGATCTCCTACCAGATTGATTCCAACAAACATTGCTGGTATTCCATTCCAACGATAAGATTTATCTACTTCTACAAAATCATCTTTAATGGTTGCAATATCTTTAAGCAAAAGTTGGCTTCCATTGGGTTGACTTCTGATAACAATCTTTTCATATTCTTTTGCATTATAAGATTGTCCTACAGTTCTGATTAGTAACTCTTCCTTAGATGTAGAGAGAATTCCTCCTGGTAAATCGATAGAACCAGTGTTAATCGCAAGTGCAATTTGATCAAAATTAAGATTATATTTTTCAAGATTATTTTCAGAAACTTCAATTGTTATTTCTCTATCTCTGCTGCCAAGAATTTCTGTATAAGAAACTTCATCCAACATTTTAATGTCTTGATCAATTTCTTTAGTGACTTGTAATAACGTACTTTCGTCTACGTTACCATAAATCACTACATCCAATACTTTCTCCTCCATTTCCATTTCTTTGATAATAGGTTTTTCACTATTCACTGGTAGGTTGTCCATGCTATTTACTACTGTCTTTACTTCATCTAAAATTTTATCGAATTCTGAAGTGGAGTGAATCCTAATAGCAACCCTTCCCGAATTTTCTGTTGAATAAGAAATAATTTCTTCTATTCCAGCAATACCTTGAAGTCTATCTTCTATTTTTGAACATATCGAAGATTCAATCTCGCTCGGAGAAGCACCTAAATAAGGAACATTGATTGAAATAATATTAATATTTGGTTCAGGAAAAAACTCGGATTTCATATTTTGATAGGATGCAATTCCTCCAACAATTAAAAAAAACATCAATAGATTAGCAGGAACGCTATTTTTAACAAACCAAGTTACAATACTCTTCATTATCTATATTTTGGATTAACAGGAGTACCATTTGTGGCAATACTTATCTTAGATACAATAATTCTCTCACCAATTGATATCCCATCTTTTACTATCATATCATTTTTCAATTTTTTAATGATATTAATTTTTCTTATTTCAATTTTATTATTTTTATCTACAATTAAGAGTTCATCATTGGCAGTAAATGAAATGTTTGGAATAACAAAGACATCTTCTAAAAATTTTCCATTAATTTTTGCCTCGACAAACAAACCAACAGGCAATGTTGTTTGATTTTCTTCTAAGAAATCATTCTTGAAGTTTGCAATTAATTTAATCATTCTGGTTACTGGATCAATAACACCATCAACTCGTTCAATATTTCCTTTCCAGATTTGTACTTTTCCTTTATAGGGAGCACTAATGGTCACAAGCGATTTTTGATTGTCATTTAATTTTCTTCCATCCATTGGAATATCTAAAAATGCCAAATCACTATCTTTAACAGGTAGTGTGATTTCAATTTGATTAGATGTATAAATTATCCCCAAAGGTTGGCCTGGTAATACGGTTGATCCTATATCAATATTAATACTTTGGATACGCCCTGTATAAGGAGCAGTAATATCTGTTTTATCTAGCTTTTTCTTAGCTGATTCTACTTGAGCTTTTGCAACGTTCAGCGCTGCATTTGCTTGTTTCAGTTGAGGTTTTTTAAGTGTTAAATCTTTTGCAACTCCCTCACCAAGTTTGTCCCATGTCTGTTCTGCGATTTTAGCTTCTGCTTCTTGCATGGCAAGTTGCACTTCAGCACTACGTAGTTGAAGTAATGCATTATTGTATTGAAGTTGAAAATCTGTATCATCTATTTTTGCTAATATTTCTCCTTCTATCACCGAAGAACCTTCTGAAAATTTCTTTGAACGATATATAATTTCTCCCCCAACTTCACTTGTTAAAATAGTCTGAGTAATAGGCTGAGTTGTTCCCATGGAACTAATTAAAATTTGATGATTTGTTGGTGTGACAATTTCTACTTCAACCTCGATTGGAATACTCTCTTCTACTGGTTGAGGTTTTATTTGACCAAGCCAATATAACATATAGGCTATTGCCAATGAAAACAGTATAATGATTACAGGTCTGATATATCTTATCATTTTATTTTGCTTTATTCGTAAGCAAATCCTCCTCCAAGAGACAATATTAAGTTTATTCTTTGTTCAATGCGAATTTTTTCTGTAGTAGCTAAAATATTTTTTGTATCAAAAAGCATATTATTTGCATTGATTACATCTTCTGCACTTGCAATTCCTTCATAGAATTCATTTAAAGTTGTGTTATAAATTGATTCTGCAATTTTGACATTTTTGTTAACAAGAGCTAGTGAAGAAAGGGCAGTATTATCAAATTGCAAATTAGATTCTACTTCTTTATATGCATTCAGCAAATCATTGATAAATTGAAGCATCGCAATTTCTTTTTGGTTTTTAGCGATTCTTTTACTTGCGATTAATTTTCCTGCACTAAATATTGGAGCAAAAATTGTAAGGCCTTGATTCCAAACCTTAAAGTCTTCTTCTAACAAATCTTCTAAATCATTTGAGGAGCTAGCTGGAGATCCAGAAGTTAAACTAAATGTAGGATACATAGCTCTCATCGCCTGTTTATTTAAAGCTTTTGCGGCAAGCATATCATATTGGGATGCAATCAAATCAGGCCTTCTTTTTATTATATCTGCTGGCAAAACAATTGGAATGCTTGGAAGATATTCTGGAAAATCATTGGAAATTACTAATGTCAAATCTGGATATTCTCTAATTAAAACTTTGCCTTGTCTAATCAATCCATTCAAGACACTTGTTTTATTATCTAAATCACTTTGTGCATTATTAAGTATCATTTCTGATTGTTGAAAAAAATTACTTTTTATAATTCCTGTTTTATAACGTTCACTATATAAATCGTGAATAATTTTTGCATTATTATATTTTTGTTTTGCATTCTCTACTAATTGTTTGGATTCGATAATAGAGAAATATAATTTTGTTGCTTCAGCGGTAAGAGAAAATTGAATATAAGTATAGTTATATTTGCTAGATAAATATTGTCTTTTACCAGCTAGTCTTCCTTGTCTTAATTTCCCCCATAAATCTATTTCCCATTGAGCATTCAAAGATATATTATAGTTTTCTTGAGTAAATGTTGTGATTTCATCATTGTTACCAAAAAAACTAGTAAAAATAGGTGGAAACCCTGCAGTATTTTGTTCCGCCTCAGTTCCACTAGCAGCAATTGCTACAGATGGCGCTAAATTGGAAGTAGATAATACAGCTCTTTGTTTTGCAATACGAGTATTGATCATCGCCTGTTCTAAATTTATATTTTCTTCTAAAAATATTGATAAAAATTGATTCAAATTTTCATCTTGGAATTCATTCCACCAAATTTCTGATACATTTAATTGTACTGGCAAATCTGATTGCCATTGATTTGGGATTTGTTCAGAAATGATTGAATCTGGTTCGATTGCCTTTTGGCTAGCACATCCTGTCACTAAAATAAGACATAGTGATTGAATAATATTTTTTATCATTTATTCATCCATCAAATATTGAGATACTCTAAATAACAATATAAAGCTTATAGACCATGTAATTGCAATAATAACATAATTTATGTTTTCTGCTCCAATAGAAACCGCATTAATTTTTTCACCACCTATATACGCTAATGGTGCCAATAATCCATAAAAAGATATCAATGGATATTTTCCTTTTAAATATCGCATTGCGTAGTTTACTTGCGATGCAAATCCGGCCCACATACATAAAATCCAAATGGGAGCAAGATTAGGAAATTGATTAATAGCGCCATTGTATTGCACAATATTATATATTGCAAATCCTGAGTCAACAATTATACCAAGGAATATTGCAAATATAATTAATTGTAATTCTTGATATCGTTTATAGGCAATAATAGAGAAATGAAAAAAAAGAAATATCAGAGTTATTATTGGAGCCAAAAGTGGCATTTCCAATGATGGGGTTGATGCACAGCAAATCCATACTATTGAAAAACCAAAGTAATTTACTACAGCATCCTTATGTTCTAATATGAACTTGATCATTGTTTAGTGCACCTAAATTGTAAGAGAGTGGCTCGGGGCGGAATCGAACCGCCGACACAAGGATTTTCAGTCCTCTGCTCTACCAACTGAGCTACCGAGCCTCTGAAAAAGTTTAAAAAAGTACACATTATAAGTTATTTAAAAAACACATAAATATTTATTAGTTTCAGAAATGAAAGAAATTGTTATTGCATCATCTAATCAACACAAAATTTCAGAAATTACTCGAAAGATTCATTCAAATTTTGATACAATCTATTCTTTATCAGATTTTCCTAAAATTGGAGAGATAAAAGAAGATGGAAACTCAGTTCGTGAAAATTCGTTTATAAAATCAAGGGTTACATTTGATTATACCAATATTCCTTCCCTTGCTGACGATACAGCTTTGGAAGTTGATTATTTAAATGGAGACCCTGGACTTTATACTGCACGATATGCAGGAGAAAGTGCAACATATGATGATAATATAAATAAACTTTTAAAAGCTATGGATGGAGTTATAACAAAAATGAGAACAGCACGATTCAGAACTGTAGTATCCTATGTAGATGGTGGCAAAAATGATTTTTTTGTAGAAGGATGTGTAGAAGGATATATTCTGAATGAAAAACAAGGTGAATCTGGTTTTGGATATGATCCTATTTTTTTTGTTCCAGAACTAAATATGTCTTTGGCAGAAATGTCTTCTAACATCAAGAATAAGATCAGCCATCGTGGAATTGCAATTGATAAATTCAATAATAAGATTAATCAGATATTCAATGTATAGACTATTTTTACTATGTTGTGTAATATTTTTTCCAAGCTTATTATTTGGTGCTGATAATCTTATTACTAATCCTTTTTATAAAACTAAAAAAATTAATTTTTGTTTAAATGATATCTCGAATTATCCGATTGGAATTTTTAATGTCAAGAATTCTTTCACAAAATATCAAGTTGATTTTAATATAAACTCTAATATTATTTCAATTAGTGAATCTTTTTTAGACAATAAAAATCTATTACCATATACGTCTTCCATAGATGATTATTTTGATAGCCTTTATGTGGTGAATCAAAAATATAATCTTAGTAAACCATTTAATTTTTCTCCTTCAGATACAACTCAAGCTAAAGCTGGAAAAGACAAATATGTAGAAATAGCTGATTTTGATATTGGGAGACTCGGTAGAGCATCATTAAAAGTACAAGGGAATATTAATTTACAAGGGAAATTAGTAAACCAAGATCAAGAATTGGTTAGATCATCCTATAAAGAAAGAGAACAAACAAATTTCCGTTTTGATCAAAAGCAACAACTTAATGTGCAAGGAAAAATTGGTGATCAAGTAACAATATCGCTAGATCAAAATTCTGAAAGAGATTTTGATTGGGAAAATACAGTTCGTATTGATTATCAAGGACAAGAAGATGATATTCTTCAAAAGTTGGAAGCCGGTAATATTTCTCTATCATTGCCCGCTACTGAATTCGTTACTTTTTCAGGTCAAAACCAAGGATTATTTGGAGTCAAAGCTTTTACAAAGCTTGGTCCAATGAGCATTACTAGTATTGCTTCACTAGAACGTACAAAAAAAGAATCCCAAAAATATAAAGGAACATCTGAACTGCAAACAAAACGAATTCAAGATTATGATTATAGAAAAAATTTATATTTCTTTATTCATGATTGGTTTCGTAATGGTGCAACAGATATAATACCCGATAATGGTTTCCAATTAGATGTTCCATCTTATTATCCGCTTAGTAATGGATTACATCCTATTGGTAATCTAGTGGTAAGAAATTTCGAACTATATAAAATCGATGCATCTAATAATCCTGCAGCAGATCCAGGTATAGCATATATTGATCCTAATGATACTGATTATTATAGCGATAGTAGTAAAGAAGGTGCCTTTATTCGACTGGAAAGAGGGACTGATTATCGTATTAATGAAGATTTAGGATTCATAAGAATGCAGAGTAGTTTACAGAACGAAATTATTGGTGCACGATTTGATTTAACAGATCGATCGACTGGTAATGTAGTTTTAAGTGTAGGTTCTGATGTTGGAGAAAATGGAAATGATGGTTTAATACTAAAAATGATTAAACCACAATCATCCCATCCAAATCATCCAACATGGGATCTAATGTTTAAAAATGTTTATTCATTAGGAGGGATTAATATTGATCAAACCAATCTTAGTGTTAGAATTGTTGATAATTTTTCCACTCCAGTTAGTGATAGATCAAATAATGGAGAAACATTTATAAATTTATTTGGTTTAGATAGTTTAAGTCAAAATGGTAGTTCTTCCCCTGATGAAATTATCGATTTAAGTAATCCTAATATTGTCAATCTTGTATCTGGCGAGATTCATTTTCCAGCTCTTTTACCATTTGTTTCAGAAGAAACGATTGTTGGAGGGAATGCTAATGATAACCTTAATTCTCTGTTGCAAGAAGGGAAAATGTATACAACAACTAATCGTACAGAATATACTGGAGATTCACGATTTACAATCGAAGCTAATTATACCAGTCCAAAATCTTCTATTAATTTAGGATTTACTTTGGTTGAAGGAAGTGAAGAAATTTATTTCAATAATGAAAAATTAGAAAGAGGATCTGACTATCAGATTGATTATTTCTCAGGAACAATTGTATTAAATAATAATATTGACCCTAATGGTAATATAGAAATTGTTTATGATAAACATGATTTGGTAACCTTTGATAGAAAAATAATGGTTGGATCTAGGGCACAAGTTGATTTTGACGAAAATTCATTTTTAGGTATGACAGCCCTTTACTATAACCAAGATATTGTTAATAAAAAAGTAGAAGTAGGATATGAACCAATTCAAAATTTTATATGGGATATTAATGGACGTTATGAAAGAGATTTAGAAAATTTATCTGCATCATTAAATAAATTAAATATGTTTGATGCTGAAAAATTGTCAAGATTTAAACTAGAAGGAGAAATAGCACAAGTATTACCTAATCCAAATTCAATTTCAAATTCTTCAACCGGTGATGGAGATGGTGTAGCATATATTGATGATTTTGAAGGGTCAAAACGTATTACAAATCCATCAATTTTAAGAAGATTTTGGCATATATCTTCTGCTCCAATCAATATTGATACTAATCAGTCATTTAATCAACGAGATCGATTAAGAATGCATTGGTATAATCCATTCTCACAGGTTCTTACAAATAATATTTGGCCGAACGTATCTACTTCACAAAGAGCACAAAATCTAACAACTGATATATTAGTACTCAATTTTGAACCACAAGAATATCAAACAATTACTAATCCAGATTCATTATGGGCAGGAATTACTGCACCAATGTTTATTGGTGAATATGACCAGACTAGAACAAAATTTTTTGAAATTTGGTTACGTGGTGATTCAGGGAAATTAACAATTGATTTAGGAAAAATTAGTGAAGATTATGACGGTAATGGTATTTTGAATAACGAAGATATTCCAGATGCAGGTTTGGCACTTGGAAATGGATTTTTGGAAGACAATGAAGACACAGGGCTAGATGGATGTTTTGATGCATTTGAAGATGGATGGGGAAGTTGTTTAGATAGTAGTGGATCTAATTATCAAGATTATTTATCCGCAGGAGAATCGGTTCTTATTAATGCTTCTTCAGATATCGATCCAAATGATCCTAATGCTGATAATTGGAATTATGTTGAGGGAAGTTCAGAATATGAATTTGTTAATGGTACAGAAGGAAATGGTACTGGAGATAGAATTCAACCAGGTGGTAAATATCCTGATAGTGAAGACTTAGATCAGTCAGGATTTCTAGATAGAACAAATGATTATTTTACTAAAACAATTTCATTGAATGATACCACCTATGTTGCTGGTTCAACAGTTATCGATGATGTTCCAACAGGTTGGAAGCTTGTTAGAATCCCAATAAGTCATTTTTCAAAAATACAAGATATCACTTTAAGTGAAATAAGATATATACGACTCGTCGTATCCGGTGTTAATCAATCATCCACTTTGGAAATAGCAAAAATGGAACTGGTTGGGAATGCTTGGGAAGAACTGGGTACTTCATTGGTATCAGAAAATGAATATACTATTCAAGATAGTACTTTTCTAGTGACGGTTGTTAATGATGAAGATAACCCTGATTATATCCCTCCAAAGGGAGTTTATGGAGAGTATGATGAGATTAATCAGATTAGGTCAAAAGAACAATCTCTTGTTTTAAGGTTTGATAATATGAATCCAAATATTAAAGGGGGTGCAAAAAAAATACTTTCTTCTATGGATGCCAAGAAAGGACAAAGTTTTTTGATTTATGACAAAATGAAGATGTATGTTTATGGTAATAGTTCTGATATTGGAGAAAATGAATCTGATGTTGATTTATTTATAGAATTTGGTAATGGAGAAGAATATTACAGATTAAGTCAACCAATCTATGATGGATGGGATGAAGATGAAAATCGAAATTCAATTGATTTAAATTTGGACTGGCTTACTGAATTAAAAAATGTTGATTCTACTTCTATTGAAAAATTAAATGATAATGATACATTTGTTGATTCTACCGATTATAAAGGATATTCATTTATTAATGATAATGATCAAGAATATAAAAAAGTAGAAATTATAGGAAATCCTTCTTTATCTAGGCTGCAATATTTTGTTGTAGGCGTTGAAAATAATTCGAACCATCCTATTAGCGGTGAATTATGGCTAGATGAATTAAGGCTGAGTGGAGTTAAGAAGGAAAAAGGAACAGCTGTAAGATTAAAATCAGAGTTTAACTTATCTGATCTTAATCAAAGTTCATTTTCTTATGTAAGAAAAGATGCCGACTTCCATATATTGCAAGAAAGGCTTGGAACAAATATTACTACTGAAAGCTTTGTTTTCACAAATCAAATGCAATTAGGAAAACTTTTTCCTCAAGATATGGGCATTACATTTCCATTAAATATGACATATAATATGCAAAATAATACTCCTAAATTTTTACCAGGGACAGATATAAGAACTAGTGATAGTGCCCCAGATTCGGTTATTACTCAATCTTCCACAATTAGTTTAAATGGTAAAATTTCAAAGAGAATTAAATCAGAAAATCCTTTTATTAGGTATACAATAGACAATTTAAGTACCTCTTTTAATATTTCTACACAGAATCGATCTGATGAGATTATGAAAAGTGTTGATACTGATAGATTTACATCTAGTGTAGATTACAATTTAAAATTTCCAAGCGATAATTACATTCAAGCATTTAAATGGTTGAAAAAAGTTCCAATTGTTGGAGAAAATATGAGTGAAACAAAGTTTTTTTATACTCCTAGTTCTTTTAGTACAGGTATAAAATTAAATCAGAACTTAGTAGAAAAACAATCACGAGCTACAGATGAAATAGTCGATGATTTTAATCTAGGATTGAACAGAACTTTTGCTTTGAGTTATAAAGTTTTTGATAATTTCCAATTTAATTATAATAGAAATGTACAAACTGATATGGCAGAATATCGAGCCAAAATTTTTGAAGCATTAAAAGAATTAAAAATAGGTGATACTACAAGAAATACTGAATCATTTGCTTCAAATTTTTCTCCAAAATGGTTTTCTTGGTTTCAACCAAATTTTGTATACAATACAAATTATTCATGGAATAAACCAAGATCTAGCGTTATAGATGGAGCAAATATTGTTTCTGTAAGAAATAATGGGGTTAATTTTAGTCTTTCTGCTACTGAAATTCTTGAATTATTTTATACTCCTGCTTCAAAAAGAAATGTTCCCGCTCCAAGAACAAGATCGCGAGAAGATCTTGGTGCCGTTTCATTAGAAAACGATGAAAACGAATCCGAAATAATTGAAGATTCGACTAATAACAAAAAACCTAAAAACAAAAAGGAAAGAAAAATCAACAATAGTCTTGCAATGGAACGAATATATGGATGGTCAAAAAAAATAGAACCCTTGTCTATTAGCATAAATAACACTACTAATTTGACTTCTAATGCTATTCAAGGCAAGGTGCCATTAAAATACAGATTTGGTTTGTCTGACACACATGGCCTAGATCATGCATCAGAAGTTGGTTTAAATACTGGTGTTGATGATATCAAAAAATCATTATCTATCAGAAGTGGAATCAAATTTGATTCAAATACTTCAATGAATATATCTTTTTCTGAAAGTATATCATCTAATTTAAATGGTTATGGTATTGATATTCGTTCAATTAATAGAGACTATTTTGCTTATGGAGAACATCTTTCTGATGGTTTACCATTTTCAAACTGGTCTTTCAGAATTGGAGGTCTTGAAAAGATAAAATTTATTAGTCCTTATGTGAATTCATTATCAATTGAACATGCATTCAATGGGAAACAAAATGTTTCATGGAAATTTAATGAAACTGGAATTGGTGCTATTGATTTATTGCAAATATCATCTTTTGTTAGCGATAATGATGATTATACTCAATTTTCTAGGGTATCAAGAAATTTTACTCCTTTAATCGGAATTACAACTTCTTTTAAAAATGGGATATCTACTAATATTAGAACAAATATAACCCATACACTTGATGAAGTTCCTAACGGATTAACTTATATATCAGAAAACAGTGTACTTGCAAGCCTAACATATAATTTTACAAAAGGTATTCGCGTACCTCTCCCATTTACTGAACGTAATATTTATTTAAAAAACAATATTAATCTTACTTTAAATATAGATGTTAGTGAAAAGAAAGAAGAAGGCTCAAAAGATAAAATTAATTTTGCCGAGCAAAATTTTGTTGATTCATGGAAAACAATTTTAAGAGTAACTTATGCTTTAACAGATAATGTTTCGGGTAGTCTTTTTTATGAATATAGAGTAAATGATACTCGATTAACAGGTAGAAGAACTGATAGGGATTTTGGAATAAATATCAATGTTGCAATTAGAGGTTAGAATGAGATTTATATTAATAGCAATTATCGTATTTGGTTGTAGTAAACAAGAATTAGTAGAAGTGCCACATTTTAGTGGGGTAAAGGCATTTCAATATTTAGAAAAGCAATGTGAATTTGGACCAAGAAATCCTGGTTCAACCGGCCATAAGGAATTTGCAAATTATTTAGAAAATTTTCTTAAAGAACATTCTGATAATATTTTAATTCAAAATTTTGAATATGTTGAGCCGGTGACAGAAAGCTTAAGAAAAGGAAAAAATTTTATTGTTCAGTTTAATCAGGATGCAAAGTATCGATTATTAATTGGAGCACATTGGGATACTCGAGCTGTTTCTGAACAAGATAAGAATATAGAAAACAAAACACTTCCAGTGCTTGGAGCAAATGATGGTGCAAGCGGTACAGCAATATTGATGACTCTATATGACCTGTTTACAGCTGAGGAACCTCCAATTGGGATTGATTTAGTATTTTTTGATGCCGAAGATGTTGGAAGATCATTTGAAGGCACTACTTTTGCTGTCGGTTCAGAATTTTTTTCTAAAAATCTTCCTATTGAAAAACCTAATTTTGCTATTATTGTTGATATGGTTGGAGATAAACAATTGAATTTACCTATTGAAAGATTCTCTTATAATATTGCTCCTAAAAAAGTAAAGGAGATTTGGGATATGGCAGAAGATCTTTCCTTAAATGCTTTTGAGAAGAGGATTGTTGAAGAAATTTATGATGATCATGTTCCGTTATGGAACAATGCGCAAATTCCTGCTATTGATATTATTGATTTTAAATATCCTAATTTGTTTTACAATCATTGGCATACACAACAAGATATTCCTGAAAATTGTTCTCCAAAAAGTTTAGAGCAGGTTGGTACTTTATTATTAAATTATATTTATGTTTCAGATCACAAATAAATTTTTGTTTATTACTATTTTTTTAATGAGTTGCTCAGGAGGTGGAGGTTCTTCTACGGGTCCTGATGATGGATCTGATGGTAGCGATACTGGTGGAGGAGATTCTTATACTTTTCCTAATGCAACTAATTTTGATCAAGAAAATCAAATTGAAGTGATTTCTTGGAATATTCAAACATTCCCACAACTAAGTACTACTCCAAATTATGTTAAAAGTTTACTTGAAACTTGGAATGCTGATCTTTATTTATTTCAGGAAATTATTGATAAAAATACATTAATCAATATGGTAAACTTAATGCCAGAGTATTCCTATGTTATTTCTGGCGAGACAAGTAATATGCATTTTGCATTAGTATATAAAATTGCAAATTCAGATTGTTCTGCTTGTGGTATAGTAAACTTTAATTATAGCAATGAATTGTGGTCTGATACGGCAAACTATAATGATAATGATAATGATCCTGCTAATAATGCCAAATATCAATTTGCAAGCAGACCTCCCATGGAAAATTTTGTTACTTGGACAAATGGCACTAAATCAGTTGATCTCTATCTTATTGATATTCATTACAAATGCTGTGGTGATAATACTTTAGATCTTTCCAATAAAGGCTCTGAAACAACAAGAAGACATTACGCAAGTACGCTTCTTAGAGATTATGTCATTAATCAGAGAGCGAGTGATTATGTAATGATTGTAGGAGATTTTAACAATATTGGTGAACAATCTATATCAAATCCTTCAATTGCTCCATTAACAGATCCTGATATCAATTCTAATTATTTCAAGATGGCAGACGAATATATTTTCGATCAAAGTAATTCTACTTGGTCATGGCAAGGGTGGAGAAGTTCATTTGCTCCCTCTCATCTTGATCATGTAATAATTAGTCAACCACTCTTTCAGTTTGAATCTGTCTCTAATTCTGGAATAATTGATATGCTTACCGAAACTGGGATGTCAGCATATGATATTGATGATAAACTTTCAGATCATAAACCATCTTATTTTAGATTCTATCCATAAAGTGAATTATTTTTCTTTTTTTGCACTATTTTTTTTATTAATAAGTGCAATTTTTTCTCAAGATTTTGAAGAAATTGATTCTAATCTTCTCAACCGAAATTTTGAAGATACTATTATTCCTTTAAATAAATTAAATACAGAATATCCAAAAAATTTAGAAATATTAGTTCGGCTTTCAGCAGCACATCATTTATTATCAGAAAAAGTGTATGACAAAGCAATGGATATATATCATCTAGATAAATCACTTCATTATATTACAGAAGCTATAAAAATTGATTCAACACATGGGGAAATTCATAAATGGTATGCACTTGCATATGGAAAAAAACTCGAAAATGCTAATATTAGAACTCAAATTGAAGGTTCTAAAATAATTGCTTTTCATTCCACTGAAGCAATTAAAAAATTACCTGATGATCCATATTGCTATAATGTAATGGGACAATGGCATTATCGTTTAGCAGATTTAGGAAAAGTATCACGAAAACTAGCACAAATTATTTTTGAAGAACCCCCAGAAGGATCATTTGAACTGGCAGAGTCTTATTTTAAGACAAGTATTGTATTAGAACCAGAATATATAGGTACTTATTATTGGCTCGGAAAAACATATCAGAAGTTAGGTAAATCTGATGATGCCCTAGTGGTATTTAAAAAAGGAATTAAATTATTGCCTCCATATAAAAGAGAGGAAGCAATGTATAAAGAAATGATTAAAATTCTTGAAAAGAATGACAGAAAAAAATCTTAAAGATATTATTACAGAAAAAGCACTTCATTTAGGATTCGATAAAATTGGTTTTGCTAACCCTTCGCATAAAGTGGATTCTAATAATTATTTTGATGAATGGATCAAATCAAATTATCATGGTACAATGAAATGGATGGAATCAAGAAAAGAGGAACGAACAAATATATTTAATTATTTTCCTGAAGTAAAAACTGTGATTTCATTAGCATTTAATTATTTTACAAAGAGAAGTTCTGAATTTTCAAAAAATTATAATTCAGATATCAAATTTAGTAATTATGCATGGGGGGATGATTATCATAAAGTCATTAAAGATAAACTTCACCTTATCAAAGATACAATTTCTGATTATGATTCATCTATCAAAACCTTGGTTTGTGTAGATACTGCACCAATTATGGAGAAAAAATGGGCAGAAAAAGCAGGTATTGGATGGCAGGGGAAGAATACAAATCTTCTTACCAAAGATTTGGGAAGTTGGATATTTTTGGCAGAAATACTGATTGATCAAGAAATAGAGTATGATATTCCTTTCAGTGAAGATTTGTGTGGTACATGTACGGCATGCATCGATGCATGTCCAACAAATGCTTTAACAGAATATAAAATAGATTCCAATAAGTGTATCTCGTACCTTACTATTGAGTATAGAGAAGATTTTAAAAATGAAAATTTACATGATTGGATTTATGGATGTGATATATGCCAAGAAGTATGTCCATGGAATATTAAATTTGAACAGGTAAAAAAAGACCAACAGTTTGAACCAAGAGAATCATTGGTTAATTTTTTTCAATCAAACTGGAACAATTTAAGTGAAGAGACTTTTCAATCAAGTTTTTCGAATTCTGCTGTAAAAAGAACTAAATATAAAGGACTAAAAAGAAATATTGAGTCCTTATAATTTTTTTACTTTTTTATAGTCCTCAGGAATTTTAAATCTCTCTGGCAATAGTTTTGTATTTGAATATTCTAATAAATTATAAGTGAAGGTTCCGTCTTTGTTAATTGTCTGTAATTTTACCATTACTGCATCTTTGTTAATATTGTATTCTTCAAATGGAATATTCATTTCATTAAAACCTAAACTTGGAGGGATTGAACCATTAAATATATTTTCTAATTTTTTGCGTGTTGATTCTATAATTGGAGATTTGAGAGTTTTTTCTGTAAACCATATAAACATGTTTAATTCTTCTTCGTCTTCTTGAATTGTAATTTCTGCTTTTCTAGTCTCAAAACTATTCAAAACTTCAATTTCTTCTCCAATCGTAACAGTTTCCTCTTCTTCTTCTTCGTTTGTTTCATTGCTTTCCGAGGGCGGTCCTCTTTCTCCATCATCTTCATCATTTTCTAAGAATTCTGATAATGGATAGATTACATATTTTTTTTTCTTATGATTGATTTTTGTTACCAAAGAATCTTCAAGTGAAATAATATATCCTTCTTCTCTTTTTATATTAAATACACGGAGTATCTTAATGTGAAAATTACTTTTGATATAGTATGTGTCTTCAGAGAAATATCTATTGATACTTCCTTCCATTGTTCCTTGAGAGAATGAACCTTTTATTTCTTCGTTAATATAAAGAGAAGATTGTCCGTATAAATTATTTAAAGGAAATAAGAATAAGAAAAAAGCTATTTTAACAAAGTTATTATAAACCAGTTTCTTCAACTGTTTTCTTAACTTCTGAGAGGGTTTTATCCAATGCATTTTTTTCTTCTTCATTGAGTTCAAATGTAAGAATTTTTTCTACTCCATCGCTACCAATTACTGTTGGTACTCCAATGAAGTATCCATCGATATCAAATTCACCTTCACACAATGAAGCACATGGAATAACTCTTTTTTTATCTTTAACAAAACTTTCAACCATTTCTACTGCAGATTGTGCTGGAGCATAAAATGCTGATCCTTTGCCAAACAGTTTGACAATTTCACCACCACCAAATCTTGTTCGTTCTTCGATTGCACTGATTTTTTCTTCACTTAATAATGCGTGTAATGGTACTCCTCCAACATTAGCTAATCTACTAACTGGTACCATTGTATCTCCGTGACCTCCAAGTACCATACAGGTAACATCTTGAGAAGAAAGATTAGTTTCTGCAGCTATAAATGATCTAAATCGTGCACTGTCTAGCGCTCCTGCCATTCCCACTACTTTATTTTTCTCAAATTCAGAGACTTTATAAAATGTATATACCATAGCATCTAATGGGTTAGATACAACAATAACAAATGCGTCTGGAGCATGTGTTTTTACTTCATTGGCTACATTTGTCATAATAGATAAATTCTTACTTAGCAAATCTTCTCTGTTCATTCCAGGTTGTCTTGGAAATCCTGCAGTAATCACTACTACATCAGAATCTTTTATTTCTTGGAAATTTGATGATCCGACTAATTTAGCATCAAATCCATCGTGAGGAAGAAGTTGCGATATATCTAATGCTTTTCCTTTGACAAAATTTTCAGCTTCAGGAATATCAATAATAACAATATCCCCCAATTCTTTTTGAGCTGCTAGAAGGGCAATATTACCACCAACTTGTCCACCCCCGATTAGTGCTATTTTTTTTCTTGGCATTTTTAATTTTTGTCAACTACGCTTACAAAAGTATTTTTACCTTTTTTGCTAAATTTTACAATGCCATTAGATGTTGCAAATAAAGAGTCATCATTTGATTTTTTTACATTACGTCCAGGATGATATTTTGTTCCTCTTTGTTTAACAATGATACTTCCAGATAGAATAGTTTGACCATCGTTAGTTTTAATTCCGAGTCTTTTTGATACTGAATCTCTTCCATTTCTTGAACTTCCTTGTCCCTTTTTATGAGCCATATATCTACCTCTTTATTTCTTTTTTGTAGTGCTTGCAGCTTTCTTTTTTGTAGTGCTTGCAGCTTTCTTCTTTGTACCGGTAATTGATTGAATTTGAATCATAGTTAAGTCTTGTCTATGACCATTTTTTCTTTGATAACCTTTTCTTCTTTTCTTCTTGATTACAAGCACCTTCTTATCTCTTGTATGATCAATAACTTTAGCGCTGACTTTATAACTGCTTAATTCTTTCGGATTAAAGATATTAGTATTTTTGTCTAATACTGCTTTAATATTATCAAATTTTACAATCTTACCTGTTTCTAAGTCAATTTTGGAATCAACCATAACAGTATCACCCTTAGAAACCTTATATTGTTTTCCATATATTTCTACAATTGCAATCATAGCGTGCGAACTTAATAGCTAATTTATTCCCTTTCAAGTACCTATTTCAGTTGTAATATCCTGCGTATCGTTTATTTTTGTGAATTTAAAATGATTTTTTGGGACTTGTATATCTTCTATAACTTTTAGATAAACGAAATTTTGCCACATAAGGTTAATATACGCTTTCCTCTGCTCTTTTTTTAAATAGTGAGCAATTTCTGGATTTAAATATAGTTTTAATCTCAAATCTTTATTTTTTTGTTTATAATCACGTAACCAATAGTCGATTCTTGTTAAAAGAGTATCCTTTGATATAATTCTTCCTATACCTCTACAACTATCACAAGACTCTGTTAAATTATCTACAATGCTTAAACCAGTTCTTTCTCTAGTCATTTCAAGGACACCAAATTCAGAGATTTCTGATACCGCTACTTTAGCGCGACCTTTTTTTAGTTCTTTCTTCATTTCAAGGTATATTTTCTTTCTATTTTGAGCAGAAGTCATATCAATAAAATCAATCAAAATTAAACCAGATAAATGTCTCAATCTAAGTTGTTTTGCGATTTCTTTTGCTGCTTCTAGGTTAATTTTTAGAGAATTATCCTCATGTTTTTTCTTTCCAACAAATTTTCCACTATTGACATCTACAACTACCATTGCTTCAGTTTTTTCGATAATTAAATATGCACCACTTTTAAGCCAAACTTTATTTCTTAATAATTTGACTAATTCATCATCAATCCCTTCTTGTTTAAATAAGGGAACTCTTTTTTTATAATGTTCAATCGAATCTGATATCTCTAGAGAGTCTTCCTTGATAATTTTTTGTACTTTGTTAAAGTTTTCTTTAGAATCAACAACAATTTTTTCTACTTTGTCACTTATTAAATCTCGCAGAACACTTGATGTCATTTCCAAATCGTTGTGAATTAATGTGGGTGCCTTACTTTCTTTAGCCAAATTCATTAGTTGGTTATATTTTTTCTCTAAATTATTGTAATCATTTTGTATTTGTTTTTCAGTTTTTCCCTCTGCTACAGTTCGGATAATGATTCCTAATCCATGTTTTTTCATGTCGAAAGCTATTTTCTTTAATCTTCTTCTTTCGTATTTATCCCTCATTTTTTTTGATACTCCAACATATTTTGAATTTGGTACAAGTACAATAAAACGCCCAGCAATCGAAAGATCTGTTGTAATACGAGCCCCTTTTTTATCAAATGGTTCTTTAATTACTTGCACAACAATTTCTTGACCTGGATTTAGAAGAACATTAATCTCTTTAGAATTTTTAGAATCTGCAATTAATTCTGAATCTGATATTTCTGAAAAAGGCAAGAATGCATTATTTCCTTTTCCAATATTGACAAATGCAGCTTGCATACCAGGGATAACGTTTTCTACTACTCCTTTATAGATGTTTCCTACAGTTCTTTCTCTTGACTGTTTATCAACATGTACTTCGGCAAGTTTTCCATTTTCTTTAACGGCTATTCGAGTCTCCCCGATGCCTTCACTAATGTAAATTTCTTTTTTCATTTTTATAGCCTCTATCTTTACTCTAAATATAGAGCAACTATTTAACTTTTAGTGAAATGAGGAGAGAATAATTAGGAATAAAAAATCTTTATCAATTCTAAATTTCAAAAACAAAAATAATAACTTTTAAATTCTGCCCTCAATTTCAGAAGGAATTTAACGATTTTTACATTTAAAATGTATATAATCTCATTTATGTATAATGAAGAACTAATTGCTGCAAAAGTTGCTGCTCGTAATGCAGGTAAAATCTTAATGAAATACTTGGAATCTGACTCTAAAGATATTCAATACAAATCAGAATCAGGTGATAGTCCCGTTACTATTGCAGATAATGAAACTGATGAATACCTTTCTAGTTTTTTAGGTGGTGAATTTCCACATGACGGCTGGCTTTCTGAAGAGACTGTTGATACAGATACCAGATTAGATAAAGATCGTGTTTGGATTGTTGATCCTTTAGATGGAACCAAAGAATTTATTAAAAAACTGCCTGAATTTTGTGTGAGTATTGCACTTACCGATAATGGAATACCTGTAGTAGGGGTTATTTATAATCCTGTCTCAGATGAGATATTTTATGCTCAAAAGAATAAAGGAGCATTTTTAAATGGAAATCAAATAAAAATTTCTAATACAGAAAATATCCAAGATGCATCAATCATTGTAAGTAGGTCTGAGTACAGTAAAAATTTATGGAATAATTATAAAAACAATTTCTCTTCTATTAAATCTGTTGGTAGCATTGCATATAAATTGGGATTATCAGCATCAGGCATGTATGATATTTGTGCAACAGTTGCACCAAAAAATGAATGGGATATTTGTGCTGGAGATTGTATAGTACGTGAAGCTGGTGGTACTATGAAGACAATTAATGGTAAGAATATTAATTATAATCAAAAGAAAACCCTTGTGACAGACCCAATAATTGCCACAAATTCTAAATTATTTGATATGGTATCAGATTTATTGTATTAGTTAAATGAAAAAGAAAGTATTAGATAAAGGTTATATAGAATTAATCGACACTTTAGGTGATGATTTAACTCCAGTTAATGCAGCTCGTGTATCGTTTGATGGATTTAGTGAAAGTTTTACAGACAAAGATAGAAAACTATCAAAATTTTTAATTAAACATAAACATTTCAGTCCTTTCAGGCATCAGCATTGTATGTTTATTATTAAGGCACCAGAATTTGTGATGAGACAATGGTACAAACATGTTGTGGGTATTGAAACTACTTCGAATCATCCGACAAAAGATCATGCTTGGAATGAAATTAGCGGTAGATATGTTCCATATGAAGATTTCTATAAACCAACAGAATTTAGGAAACAATCCGAGAATAACAAGCAGGCAAGTGAAGGTTTAGTTGAAAAACAAAATGAAGCAGAGTCATTATGGAAAGAATCTCAGGATAAGGCAATAGAAAACTATGAACAAATGTTAGAACTTGGTATGGCAAAAGAACAGGCTAGAAGTATCTTACCGCTTACAGTTTATACAAAAGTTTGGTGGACAGCATCATTTCAATCAATTATGAATTTTATAGAATTACGAGATGAAACAACCTCTCAAGTAGAAATACAAGAATATGCTAGAGCGTTAAAAGATATAATGTTAGAAACATTTCCAGAAACAACAAAAATATGGTTTGAGGTATATAGCAAATGAAATATATTGGTCCAGATTTTTGTAACATTACTTCGCTTTTAAATGACGAAGAATTATTGATACAAAAAACTGCGAATACTTTTGTTAAGAAGAAATTTCTTCCGATTATAAATAAATATTATGATAAAGGAACATTTCCAATCGATTTAATACCTGAGATGGGAGAATTAGGGTTTTTTGGCGCCACGCTTCCAAAAGAATTTGGCGGTGACGAAATCAGTAATATTGCTTATGGTCTTATCATGCATGAGCTTGAGAAAGGTGATTCTGGGTTACGTTCTCTTTGCAGTGTGCAAAGTGGTCTTGTTATGTATCCAATCTTTCAGTATGGTACTAGTGAACAAAAGAAAAAGTGGTTACCAAAATTAGCTTCTGGAGAAGCAATTGGATGTTTTGGATTAACAGAATCTAATCATGGTTCTGATCCTGGAGGTATGCTTACAAGGGCAAAAAAAGATGGAGATAATTGGATTATTAATGGGTCAAAAATGTGGATTACTAATGGTTCAATAGCAGATGTATCGGTTGTATGGGCAAAAGATGAAGAAGACATTATTCGTGGTTTTCTAATAGAGAAAGGGACAAAAGGATTTTCAACTTCTGATATTCATGGTAAAATGAGTCTTCGCGCATCAATTACATCGGAATTATTTATGAAAGACGTTTGTATTCCTGATAGCAATCGGTTGCCTAATGTTGAAGGGCTAAAAGGCCCTTTATCGTGTCTAAATCAAGCAAGATATTCTATTGTATGGGGTACAATTGGAGCAGCTGTTGATTGCTATGAGGTTGCGTTGAATTATAGTAAAGAACGTAAACAATTTTCTAAGCCAATTGCTCAATTTCAGTTAACCCAACAGAAATTAGCATATATGATTCAAGAAATTTCAAAAGCTCAGCTACTTGCTATACAACTTGGGAGATTAAAAGATACTAATGAAATTGATTTCTCCCATATTTCTCTTGGGAAAAAGAATAATGTTGCGATAGCAAGAAAATGTGCAAAATTATCTAGAGAAATACTTGGAGCAAACGGAATTACGGATGATTATTCTGTCATGAGACATATGATGAATTTGGAAACAGTATATACTTATGAAGGAACCAATGAAATTCATACATTGATTATTGGCCAGAAAATTACAGGTGAATCTGCTTTTGAATAGTGTAGTCAATTGTTTCTATTATATTTTTTAATAGTTTTTCTCTACTTACTTCTTGTCCCAATTCCAATAATAAAGAGGTATAAAGTTTATCTTGAATTGGTTCTAAATCTTGGAAATTTGAATTAACATTAATCCCAATTCCAAGAACTTGAGTGGTAACCTTATCTTTTATTTTCTGTTCACAAAGGATACCTGCAATTTTTTTATTGTCAATATAAATATCATTTGGATATTTTATTCGTGCAGAGATTTTTAATTTTTCTAGGTTTGTAACAATTGATCTACAAGCAATATCAACCAAAGATTGTCCATTCATTATATAATTTTCAGGAATAATGATAGTAAATGCTAAATCTTTATACGGCGTAGAGACCCATTTTCTACCATGTCGTCCTCTTCCATAAGTTTGCTTATCACAAATAACTATACCATAGTTATCATTATTAAGATTTAGCGCTTTTTCATTAGTTGATGCTAATTCTTCTTTATAAAAGATTTTAGGTGAAATGACTTTTGTATTTAGTAAATGATTACTGAGATCTAAGAGCACGGATCTAATTTTTTTCTCATTTTAAAAATAGTTCCTGGTTGTAGTACTCCATCATTATTTCTAATCAATTTTTCATTATCCATATAAATGATTACCCATGCAAGTTCATCGCCATATATTTCATTAGCAAGACCCCATGCTGTATCGCCAGATTGTATTTGATAGTCAAAAAATTCTAAATCACAATTTTTTGCTTCACTAGCCTTTCTTTGTAATGATAAAAAATTATAAGGATAAATTTTATTTGGATCAGATCCGATCTCCTCTTTATTCCATTCATAAATTTCTCTCCACATTGAAGAATCTCCATATTCTCTGGAAGCAATTTTAATTAAATAATCACCTCTTTTAATCATATATGGTTCAAAAACAGTAACAGGAAGCGGTGGGGCTTCAGGTTCCTGCACAGTAAATGTTTCTACTTTGACTTCTTCTTCAACAACTTTTGTATCAGATTCAGTGGATTCTTGACTACTCATTTCTTCTCCTACGCTAGGAGCGGTGCCAGCACAATTGATAATCAAAAGTGTGCTTAGCAATAAAACAAATTCTTTTATTTTCATTGTATTCCTCATTGTTTCAATTTTTTGTCTATAATAATATTATTAATTTTTTAATTCAATGTTCCTATTTTTTTTAATTAAGAATATTCTCCAAAGACTTTTCTTAAAGTATCTGAAATCTCACCAAGAGTACATTTATTTTTTGCACAAGTCACAATGTATGGAATTAAGTTTTGATCTGATTTGGCTTTTTCTTCTAATTCAGATAGTGCATTAGAAACTTTTTTATGATCTCGATCTTCTTTAAACTGAGTAACAAGATCTACTCTCTTTTTATTGTCATCTTTTTTACTTTCTATGTTGATTAGATCTTTTTCATTATTGTTAACAAATTGATTGACCCCTATAAGAATCTCTTCTTTACTGTCTAAATTATTTTGAAATTGGATTGAAGAATCTGCAATTTCTTTTTCTATTTCTCCTGTTTCAATCAGTTTTTCCATTCCTCCCTTATTAGATATATCGTCAATTTTTTCCAGAACTTCTTTTACAATTTCTTTTGTTCTGGTATTTATTAAATCACTATCTCCTATTGGATCTACAAAGTTTGGGATATTAGTTTCATATGCAATAATTTGTTGTATTCTTAGAGCTGCTAGAGCATTTTCTTCTGATGGAAGGCTGAGAGCTTCATCTTTACCATTGGTATGGATTGACTGTGCTCCCCCTAATACTGCAGCAAGTGCTTGTAATGTGGTTCTTACTGTATTGTTCTCGATTTGTTGTGCTGTTAGTGTAGATCCACCAGTTTGTACATGGAATCGACATAATTGAGATATAGAATCTTCTATTTTGAATCTTTCTTTTACTATTGTTGCCCAAATTTCTCTTGCTGCTCTGAATTTTGATACTTCTTCAAAAAAATCTCGATGGGAATTAAAGAAAAATGACATTTGTGTTGTTAATTTCTCTATATCAATCCCATGTTTTTTTGCAGTATTGATATATGTTATTGCATTTGCAAATGTAAATGCTAATTCTTGTACAGCGGTACTTCCTGCTTCTCTTATATGATATCCTGAAACTGATATTGAATTCCATTTAGGCAACGTAGATTGACAATATTCAAATATATCACTACTCAGTCTAAGTGATGGATTGATTGGAAAGATATATGTTCCTCTAGCAATATATTCCTTGAGAATATCATTTTGGATTGTACCTTTCAAATTTGAGAGTGCATATCCTTTTTCTTCTGCTAATGCTACATAAAATGCTAATAAAATTGGAGCAGTTGCATTGATTGTCATCGAAACAGAGACCTGTTCTAAATTTATTTCATTGAATAATAATTTCATGTCATCAATCGTAGAAATGGGTACTCCAGATTTTCCAATCTCGCCATAAGATATTTCATGATCAGAATCATAGCCAATTTGTGTTGGCAAGTCAAAAGCTACAGATAATCCACTGACACCACTATCTAACAAAGACAAAAAGCGACTATTCGATTCTTTAACAGATGAAAATCCTGCATACTGTCTCATCGTCCAAAGTTTTGTACGATACATATCTTTATAGATACCTTTTGTAAATGGAAAATTACCTATCTTTTTTTTAGACATAATAAGTTAATTTAATCTTAAAATCAGAAATATGGAATATTCTCAAATTCAAAAAATTATTTATTGGTTAAAATGTAAAAAATATTTTGAAAATAATTCTATAATTTATCGATATTCAAAACAACAATCTGGTTCGGTTTTAGTAATTTTACCCGATAGTGATATTGCATTTGATTTTGCACAACTTCTTCTAGATAGAATCGAACAGAAAAAGAATAATAATATTAGTTTTCTCTTGAGAGATTCATTAGTGAATTTTTATTCTGATGATCTTAAAAATTTTTCTGAATTATTTTCGTATACAGATATTGATTCATTAGGATTGCCTACACCATGGTTCATTAGAAAAATAAGAAAATCTAATTACCAAAATATGGTTGATTTAAATATTGAGTTTAGTCCATTTTCTTCATTCTTAGTGAGAGCTTGTCAATCTGAAGTAAGAATGGGTTTTAATTATGATAATTCAAAAAAATATTATAATGTTATATTAGACCAAAATTATCAAAAAGATTTGGGTGGAACATTTGATATGATTGGAAAGTTTATAAAAAAATGAAAAATATTATATCAGAAATTGTTTTATTGGATAAACCTGCATCATCTGTTAGTGATACTGGACATCCTTGGGATCTAATTGCTAATATATCTAAAATATTTAAGGATATTCCAAGTTCTTTTAAAAATTTTGAACATGTAATAATTAATGATGATAATGGGCCTGTAATTATAGGTGAAAATGTGATTATTGAGCCATTTACTATTCTGAATGGTCCTTTATTTATTGGTAAAGATTGTCTTATTAAATCTCATTCTAAGATTGCTAATTCTATTATCAATCATCATTGTAAAATTTCTGGAGAAATCCATTCTTCTATATTTCAACCATATTCAAACAAAGCTCACGACGGATTCTTAGGACATAGCTTTGTTGGTTCCTGGGTAAATTTAGGGGCAGGTACTACTACTAGTAACCTAAAAAATAACTATTCTAATGTCAGTGTCAAGTGGAATGGAGAACTTATTGATACCGGATCTATCTTTTTTGGATCAATCATTGGAGATCATGTAAAAACAGCAATTGGAACTAATTTAAATACAGGAACAGTGATTGGTATGGGTTCTAATGTTGTTTCTCAATCTTTTCCTCCACGCTATATTCCGCCATTTTCTTTGTATTATAAGGAAAAAATTAAAAAAATATCATTTGATGATTTCTGTAATACTGCTGAAAAAGCAATGTCAAGAAGAGGAAAATCTCTTTCAGATACTGAAAAAGACAAGCTACATAATATTTATAAAACTTGTTGACTACCTAATTAACAACTAATATCTTCACCTTTATGAGTGATATACAAAATAATTTGGGTCAAGTAGATGAAATCTTGAGTCCTTGTTGCGATGAGGAAATTAGGGTTTCTGATATTGGAGATAAACTTAAGTGCCCATTGTGTAAAACAAATCTAAAGCAAAGAGCATTTTTACCATTTCTTGAATATCTTATGGAAAATGGACATGTTGAAAATTTAGATTTCTTTGATTTGGATTTATATAATCAAGATAAAGAAAGTTTAGACAGTCAAGACGAAGAACTAGATTTAGATAAATATGAAGTTAAAAAAGATAGTTTGAATATTTATGAAGACGATAACCGTTTAGGCAAGCCTACTGCTGTCTCTGAAACTTCTATTGATGAATCTGCTCTTTCGAATGATTGGACTAAATTTGCTACCGAAGATTCAGAGTAAAACAGACGATTTTACTTTACAATTCATTACAGTTCGTACTAAATTGATAGAACCAAGATTTTTTCAGGCTATAAAATCTTGAAAGATTGAAAGAATTCCCCCGCTATCAACTTTCCTTTATAGCCTGTTTTAATATCTCTAACCTCATTTTTTTTGTTTTGCTTCATTTGACGAATAGGATTAATATTGATTAATAGACTGATGAGTCGGTTTTTTTAAGAGAAGTAGTATGAAAATAGCTGTATTAACTAAAGCAATTCCAAGTTATGAATCAAGCATTCGAATTGATTCATCTGAAAGATGGATTGATGAATCAGTCGTCAATTTTGTCGTTAATGAAAGTGATTCTTATGCTTTAGAAGAAGCTCTTCAAATCAAAGAACAATTGAATGATAATAGTGAAGTTGTAGTAGTAATAATGGGGAGCGAATCCAACACATCAAAAGTATTAAAAGACGGTTTAGCAAAAGGAGCTGATAGAGGAATTTTCATTAAAAGTAATATTTCTGAAACAGATCCTTTATCTATTGCAAAGATTTTTTCTGAACAACTTAAAGAAGAATCTTTCGATTTAATTCTATCAGGCCTTCAATCGGATGATTTAGGATCAGGACAAACAGGAGTATTGATTGGAGAATTGCTCAATATGTCTACTGCAACTCTTGGGATTGAGACAAAAATGGAAGATGGAAAAATTAAAGTAAAACGTGAATTAGAATCAGGATGGTTTCAATGGGTTACTTTACCATTTCCTGCTAGTATTTCTATTCAATCTGGTATTAATGAGCCTAGATACCCGTCTTTAAAAGGTATTATGGGAGCAAAACGAAAAGAAGTGAAATTGGTTGATGCACAATCTATAAGTGACAGTAAACAAAAATTTATTAAGCTTTTCCTTCCAAAAGCTGAAAAAGTTACCGAAAAAATCGAAGGTACGGTAGATGATATAGTTTCAAGAATGATTGATATACTTAAAAACAATTTGAAGGTTATTTAATGGTACTTGTAGTTTTAGAGAATCAAAGAGGCAATATTCATGCTTTTAGCCAAGAAGCAATTGCTGCTGGGCAACAATTATCCACCAAACTTGGTTTAGATTTATCTATTTTATGTATAGGTGAGAATGCAAGTGCATTAAAAGAACAAGCATCCAATTATAAAGTGAAGGATTTAATTTTAGCCGAACATGATTTAATAAATAATTATTCTGCTGATGGATATTCTAAAGCTCTTGCTCAAGTTATTTCTGAATTATCTCCACAATATGTTTTAATGGGTCATTCTTATATGGTTCGTGATTTTTTACCGAGGGTAAGTGCAAAATCAGACATTCCTTTTATTAGCGATATTATTTCAGTGAGCTATGATGATAGTCATCCAATTTTTACACGTCAAGTATTTAATGCAAAAATTGCTACAAATGTCCAAGCTAATTCAAATAGCAATACGATACTTTTAAGTTTTCAATCTGCAGCATTCTCTTCTGACAATATTGAAGCTGGTACTCCGGAAAATCAAATAGATTTTTCTCTTACTCTAGATACAGATGATATTAGATCTGAAAGCGAACCAGAATTTCAAGAATCTGCTTCTGGTGTAGATTTAACTACTGCTGAATTAATTGTTTCTGTTGGTAGAGGAATAGATAGTCAAGATAATTTACCAATAATTGAAGCTCTAGCATCAGCGATGGGAGCAGAAATTGCTTCATCACGACCAGTAGTAGATATGGGATGGTTGCCTCCTTATAGACAAGTTGGTAGTTCTGGTCAAGCTGTTTCTCCAAAGCTTTATCTTTCTGTTGGTATTTCAGGAGCAATTCAACATGTTGTTGGTATGAAGGGATCAAAAAATATTATGGCAATCAATAAAGATGAAGAAGCACCTATTTTTGAGATTGCCGATTATGCAGTTATTGGTGATTTAATGGAAATTGTTCCGAAATTGACAGAAGAAATTCAAAAAAATAAATAACAATGAAATTTCATATTGTAGAACAAATAGTTTTAACAATTTTTTTATTATCCGGTATATCATTTTTTCTTTATCACTTGCTCTTGCGCCTTAGTATAGTTTTAAAAGGAAAACTAGATTTTAGTATTGATGATTTACCAAAACGGTTATTAAGAGTATTCAATGAAGTTATTCTTCACAAAAAAGTAGTAAGTGGTAATCGAAAATTTTCTGGATTAATGCATGCATTTGTAATGTATGGGTTTATTTTCTTTGGTTTAATAACAATTAATCATTTTATGACAGCATTTGGTGTTGAATTTTTTACTGAAAATCTACGCCACAATTATTTTCTATTTTTTGGTCTACCGTGGGCAATTTTGTGTTCATTGGGAATTCTTGCACTAGCCTATAGAAGATTTATTACTAAACCTGAAGCATTAGGAAAATTTTCCAGAACTTCTGCAGTGGTTTCATTGTTTATTTTTACTTTAATGTTAACTTACCTGATTGATGAGTTTCATTTGCTTAATAATACTATAGCATTGAAGACAAATTGGTGGATTCATTCTTCTGTTATTGGAGGATTTTTGTTCTTAATTCCTCAATCAAAACATATGCATTTAGTATTATCACCATTTAATATTTTCCTTAGACCTTTTGAAGTACCAGATCATCCAGCAATACCAATTGATTTAGAAGCTTCAGAAGAAGAACTAGATGAATTACTGTTAGATTTATCAAAATTAAGCAAAAATCAAGCATTAGATATCTTTACATGTGTAGAATGCGGTAGGTGTACTGATGTATGTCCAGCAAATCGAGGTGGAGGAATTTTAAATCCAAAGTATCATTTTATTTTAGATTTAAAAGATCCTATGCTTGAATCCAAAAATAGTAATGTTGTAGACAAGATTAATGTAGAAGCTGGATGGGAATGTACAACATGTCAAGCTTGTACAGAAGTATGTCCAGTAGGAAATCATGTAGAAAAAGCAGATGAAATAAGAAGTTTTCAAGTTATGGTTGAAGGAGATGTTCCACAAGAGTATCAAAAGTTACTTCGTAACTTACAAGAGACAGGCAATACAGAAGGTGCTTCATCAAGTACTCTACTTGAAAAATTACCTGAATATACTCCAGATAAAGAGCTTGTTTTATGGTTAGGTTGTTTTGCAAAGCATGCCATGGATCCCAATTTTGTTAAATCAGTTGAAAATTTTACCAAAATTCTTGATTCAGCTGGTATTACATATGGAGTTCTTAGTAATGAACAATGTTCAGGAGATCCAGCAAACAAATTAGGCGATAAACTTACCTATCAAATGTTGATGGATAACAATGTTGAAGAATTAAATAAAGTGAAAAAAGTTACAACTATGTGTCCTCACTGTGTTGTGAATTTGCAAAAAGAATATAGTAAATATCATGAGATTAAATATGAGGTTAAACATCATACTCAGGTTATTTCGGAATTATTAGACGAAGGGAAAATTAATATTAACCCTGGTAGCTTAGAAAAAGTCACCTATCATGATCCTTGTAATTTGTCTAGAACACTTGATGAAGTAGATGCGCCTAGAAATGCTATAAAGGCTGCAGCTCCAGAATTTTTTGAACTAGATGAGAGCGGAAAAGAAACATTATGTTGTGGAGCCGGTGGTGCACTTTGGTGGAAAAAAGATACTGGAGAAGGACGAACTCATCTTTTGCGTGCTGAACAGGTAATCGAATCAAAAACTGATACAGTTGTTACAGGATGTAATTTTTGTTATGGAATGATGAATCAAGGGATTGATCCATTAACGCCAAAAGGACAAGATAAGATAAAAGTAAAAGATGTTGCAGATATTGTAGCAGAAAATATCTCCTAGTTTGGTATATAAACATTTTTTCCTTAAATTTTTAAATCAATTTCATGAATAATTTAGATTCATCAATTATAAACAATAAATGTCAGCTTTATGGACTCGTTACTTTGCGAGTGCTCATTGGTTGGCATTTTTTATACGAAGGTGTTTCAAAAATAATCAATCCATACTGGTCTTCTGCTGCTTATCTGTTGGACTCAAAATGGATTTTTTCGGGATTAGCTGAAACTATTGCATCTAATCCTACCTTATTGACAATATCAGATTCTGTGAATGAATGGGGATTAACTTTAGTTGGCGTATCTCTCCTTTTAGGTTTATTTAGTCGTTATACTGCTTTGGTAGGAATGGGATTTGTAATGTTATATTATCTTTTTGCACCTCCTTTTCTTGGGTTGGAATATTCTAGACCCGGAGAAGGAAGTTATATTATTGTAAATAAAAATTTAATTGAAGCGTGTGCTCTGTGGGTATTGTATGTATTTCCTACTGGTCATATAATTGGTTTGGATCGATTGTTAGCCAAATTAAAATCAAATTAGAGGAAACGTAGCATGAGTGAAAATAAAAAACAGCAAAGCAGTGATCTGGAACGTCGAGACTTATTAAAAGGACTTGCAACTGTACCAGTATTTGGTCTGTTTCTTGCTGAGCTTTGGCGAAAAATAAGTAGGGATGCAGAAAAAAAATCAAATATTCTTTCTGGTTTGGTCCAAGACGATTCAGCACCAGCAATTATCAAAGGCCTTTCAGATAGTAAACATCTGAATATTGGTATTATTGGTTATGGAGGTCGAGGTGGACATTTGGTCCGTGGTGCAGGATTTGCGACTACAGGGTGGACTGATACTGCAGCTAAAAACGCAAGAGAAAATAAATTAGACAAGCAATTTCAAACGTTCATGGATCAAGAAGATTTAAATTGCTCACTAGTAGGAGTGTGTGATCTATTTGATGTTCGTGCAGAACAAGGTCTAGATGCTTCTCAGAATGAAGTCCGACCTGGCGGTAAACCAAAAAAAACTGCTACAAGATATCGCCACTATAAAGATCTTTTAGCTAATGATGATATTGATGCCGTCATTATTGCTACTCCAGATCATTGGCATTCCCGAATTACAATTGATGCTGCAAGAGCAGGAAAACATGTTTATTGCGAAAAAGGTTTAACTAGAACATTTGATGAAACAATTGAAGTATACGATGTAGTTAAAGAAACTGGGATTACATTTCAGCTTGGTCATCAAAATAGACAAGTAGAAGCCAATGAGAAAGCAAGACAAATCGTTCAACAAGGGTTGTTAGGCAAAATAAATTTAGTAGAGTTAACTACAAACCGTAACTCTCCATGGGGAGCTTGGGTTTGGGGTATTCATCCTAAAGGCAATGCTCAAACAATTGATTGGGATACATTCCAAGAGCCAGCACCTAATAAAATACCATTTGGTGAAGAAGCATTGAAACGATTCTTCCGTTGGCGTTGTTGGTTTGATTATGGTACTGGTCTTTCGGGTGACTTATTATCACATGATTTTGATGCTGTAAATCAAATTATGGATTTGGGAATTCCAAAATATTCATCTTCAACAGGAGGAATTTACTTTTACAAAGATGGACGTGATGTTCCAGATGTTTGGAATGCAACTTTTGAATATCCAGATAAAGATTTGACTGTTCTTTATAGTGCATCACTTTCAAGTAATGAACCGCGTGGAAATCGAATTATGGGCCACGATGCCACTATGCAGATGGGTGGTCAGAGCGGTGGTGGATCTGTGCATGGATTTATCGTAACAGCAGATCCTTATTCAACACAATACAAAGACCGTCTTGAGCAAGGTATTATCAATTCAAAATATCCAATTTATACCTATTCTCCTGGTTCAAAGCAAATTGATGGTGTAACGTCAGCAACTTCCAAATACTTTGCAAATAAGGGGCTTCTATATACTTATAGAGAAGGGAAACGAGTTGATGCAACCCACCTTCATATTAAAGACTGGCTAGATTCAATTAGAAGCGGAGGACAGCCTAGATGCAATATTGAGGTAGCACTTCATGAAGGTGTTGCTTGTCATATGGCTACAGAATCATATTTGACTGGTCGAAGAATTGAATGGGATCCGGTCAATCGAAAATTGATTTAACCAGCTATCTTAAGGTGAACAAATGACAACAAATTTCCGTTTAGGGACAATGATGTTTCTTCAATTTTTTGTTTGGGGAGGCTGGTATGTTACTGTCGGAAATTTTATGGTAGCTGAAGGCATGAAAACCATTACACATTGGGCTTATTCAGTGAGTCCCCTTGCAGCTATTATATCACCATTTTTTCTTGGTTTTATTGCTGATCGCTATTTTAATGCCGAAAAAGTATTAGGAATACTGCATATTTTGAGTGGTTGTTTTCTACTGTTAACACCTTTTTTCACATCTAAGCCCATGATATTTATTTTAATGTTAGCTATGCACATGATTTGTTATATGCCAACTTTGGGGCTTGCTAATTCTGTAGCCTTTCGCCATGTTGATAATCAAGAAAAAAAATTCCCCCTTATCCGTGTTTTTGGAACATTAGGTTGGATTGTTGTTGGTATTTTAGTAAGTAAGATTTTGAATGCAGATAATGATGCTACTCCATTTTATATTGCTGGGACTGCTGGAATATTTTTGGGTTTTTATAGTTTTAGTTTGCCTAAAACTCCTCCGCTATTAAGCAAAGATGCACCTATTTCTTTTAGAGATATTATTGGTTTAAATGCTCTAAATAAACTGAAATCAAAATCATTTTTTGTATTTGCGTTATCCTCTTTCCTAATTTGTATTCCTTTAGCTGCATATTATAATTTTGCACCTATTTTTGTTTCTGATATGGGAATTGCAAGTCCAGCATTTAAGATGTCATTTGGCCAAATGTCTGAAGTCCTTTTTATGTTAATCTTACCATTATTATTTGCTCGGTATGGAGTTAAATATATTCTCTTAGGGGGAATGCTTGCCTGGGCTGTTCGATATGCTCTATTTGCGGTATCTGCACCAACTGGGATTACATCATTGGTCTTTTTAGGCATAATCTTACATGGGATTTGTTATGATTTATTCTTTGTTGCAGGACAAATTTATGTTGATAAAAAATCAACAGCTGATATAAGAAGTCAAGCACAAGGATTTCTAGTTTTAATCACCTATGGATTGGGTATGTTTATTGGAGCGCAAGTTGCAGGTTATATTTATAATTTATTATTAAAAGACCAGACGATATTATCTGTTCAAAGTTGGCAACAGTTTTGGTTGGTTTTTGCTATTATGACCACTGTAGTGATTGTATATTTCTTTATTGGATTTAAAGATAAGTTGAATTCTAGAGAGCAATTATAAAATGGGAAAAAATAGATTAGGTATTGGATTTATTGGTGGAGGCTTTATCACCCGCTTTCATATTCAATCTCTAGTTGGAGTACGAGATGCAGATGTAGTAGGTGTCATGTCTCGTACAAAAGCATCTGCTGAAGAATCAGCTACTCTGGCGAGAACCATTGGTGTAGGCAGTGATGCGAAAGCTTATGATTCCATTACTGATATGATTGCTGATCCTAATATCCATGCTTTGTGGGTATGTTCTCCAAATTTTGCACGAGTTGAAACATTTGAAGAAATTGCTAGTGCTATTTCATCTGGAAAAGGGGAACTAATCGGAGTGACCTGTGAAAAACCTTTAGGTAGAAATGTAGAAGAAGCAAAAAAAGTTTTAGAACTAACCCAAAGTGTAAATCTATTAGATGGATATCTAGAAAATCAGATTTTTTCTCCTTCCATTACTCGCGGAAAAGAGATTGTTTGGGCTAGAGGTGCAGCAACCACTGGTCGACCTTACTTAGCACGTGCAGCTGAAGAACATAGTGGTCCCCATATGCCATGGTTTTGGGAAGGATCATTACAAGGTGGTGGTGTTTTAAATGATATGATGTGTCATTCTGTTGAAGAAGCACGTTTTATGTTAACAGAGCCAGGAAAACCTCGTGATTCGATCACTCCAATCAGTATTAGTGCGCATACGGATTGCCTAAAATGGCAACGTCCTGAATATGTAAAAATCTTATCTGATAACAGTAATGGGAAAACTGACTATTCAAAACGTCCATCGGAAGATTTTGCCCGATCATTAATTGAATATCTAGATGAAGATAATAATAAATTAATTGTTGAAACTACCACATCCTGGTGTTTTGTAGGTGAAGGGTTGCGTCTCAGCATGGAACTATTTGGGCCAGAATATTCTATGTTTGTTAATACACTGGACCCAGATTTAAAAGTATTTTTTAGTCGAAAGGTAGCTGGTTCAGAAGGTGAAGATCTTGTTGAAAAACAGAATGCAGAATCTGGTGGAATGCCCGTGGTTAGTAACGAAGCAGAGGTCTATGGTTATACAGCTGAAAATAGACATATGGTAGAATCCTTTATGAATGGTAAGCGCCCCGAAGAAAATTTTGACGATGGTTTAGAAGTGACTCGACTTCTTATGGCTGCTTATATGAGCGCAGAACAAGGAAAAACGATACAACTCCCCAATCCAGATATTGACACATTCACACCTGCTGTAGCACGAGGTGAATGGAACCCAAAAAGTTAGAATGTTGACTATTTATGTTGCTATTCCTAATTTGAAAAAATGAATATCAAAAAATTTCTAACACTAATTAAATCAATTAATCTAAAATGGACTCTCAATACTTTTAATATTCTTTTTTTTATGAGTTCAATGATCATAGTAGCATTATTTGGTTGGTTGCCATTGTTTGTGATTATGCTGCCTTTTTCTATTTCATATACGATTTATTCTAAATCAATGAATCTCATTTCATCTCTACCTGGATTTGCAATCATTGAGACGGTCTATCTTAAATTGATGTATCAATTTCCTGCTCTTGAATCTTTTATCAAAAGTGTTCATCCTTTTATTTAATCTGTGAAAAATCTTAGTATACTTTTAACAGCATTTATTATGGTTGGTTTTTCATCTAATTCAGAATGGACTGTTCTTTTTGATGGAAAAACTGTTAAAGGCCTCCGAGGATATAAACAATCGGGATTTCCCGACTCATGGGAAGTTGTTGATGGAACATTAAAAACTGTACCAGGCCATGGTGTAGATTTAATCAGTGAGGAAGTTTATAAAAATTTTGAGTTAGAATTAGAATGGAAAGTACCCAAAGGAGGTAACAGCGGCATTTTTTATTTTGCAACTGAAGAAGGAAATTATATTTGGCAGTCAGCACCAGAAATGCAGGTTGTAGATGATGAAAAACATACAGATGGGAAAAATACACTTACTTCTGCTGGTGCACTGTATGCTTTGATTGCTCCATCCGCCAATGTTGTCAAGCCAGTTGGTGAGTTTAATCAGGTGCGAATCAAAGTAGAAAATAACCATGTGGAGCATTGGTTAAATGGAACAAAGATTGTCGAATATGTTTATGGTAGTGATATGATGTGGGATCTAGTGGCCAAAAGTAAATTCAATAAGATGCCTTTATTTGCGAAAGCATCCGAAGGCCATATTGGTTTACAAGGAGATCATGGATTGATATGGTATAAAAATATTCGCATTCGCAGGCTATAAATTGAAACGTCGAGATTTCATTAAACAATCTCTTGCAATTACTGGAGGAATTACACTTACTGGGTTGGGTAGCTCCATTGTTTTGGGTTCTAGCACAACTAAAACATTTAAAATATCACTTGCCGAATGGTCTTTACATCGTTCTTTGCAAAGTAGAGACATAGATCACCTTGATTTTTGTTCTGTTGCAAAAAATGAATTCGGAATTTCAGCGGTTGAATATGTGAACTCTTTTTTCTTCGATAAAGCAAAAAATCTCACTTATCTCAAAGAAATGAAAATGAGAGCAGATGATCTAGGGGTAAAAAGTCTTCTCATTATGTGTGATCGGGAAGGAAATCTTGGTGATCCAGATTCAAATAAAAGAACTCAAGCGGTTGAAAATCATTATAAATGGGCAGAAGCTGCTCAATATTTGGGATGTCATTCTATTCGTGTGAATGCCCGAAGTTTTGGTACCTATGATGAGCAAATTAAATTGGCTACTGATGGCTTACGTCGTCTTACAGAATTTGGGGATACGTTAGGTATTAATACAATTGTTGAAAATCATGGTGGACTTTCATCTAATGGAAAGTGGTTATCAACTGTTATGAAAAAAGTAGACCATCCTCGTGTGGGTACTCTGCCAGACTTTGGGAATTTTCGAATTGAAGGAGACAAATGGTATGACCGATATAAAGGAATGAAAGAACTCATGCCATATGCCAAAGCTGTCAGTGCTAAAAGCCATGAATTTGATAAGTATGGCAATGAAACTGGTACTGATTATTTTAAAATGATGGAGATTGTCCTAAACGCAAATTATCATGGATATGTAGGAATCGAATATGAAGGTAGTATTCACAACGAAATGGAAGGTATACAGCTTACACTTGATTTATTGAAAAAGGTAAGATCTATGCTTGATATTAATCCTTCAGAATAGTTTTAATTGAGTTATTCAGCTTTTCAATAAAGATATCAATTTCTTCAATAGTATTATAAACATAAAAACTAACTCTTGCACAAGATGAAATGCCCAATGAATTCATTAAAGGTTTGCAACAATGATGACCAGATCTTAGAGTAATGCCCTCAAAATCAAGAAATTGTGCAATATCAAGTGAATGAATATTCTCAACATTAAAACTAATGATTGGAATTCTTTCTGACGCATTGCCATAGATTGTTATTCCATTGATATCACTTAATTTTTCCAAGGCGTGTAATGTAAGTTTTTTCTGGGTTTCTATATGATCATCACCAATTTGATTTAAAAAATCAATTGCATAACCCAACGAGATTGCCTGTGCAGATAATGGTGAACCAGCTTCAAATTTATGAGGTATACTAGTCCATGTAGATTTTTCCATTGTTACATCTTCAATCATTCCACCGCCCGTTTGATACGGAGCCATATTATCTAGAATATCTTTTTTTCCATATAAAATTCCTATACCTGTTGGGCCTAGCATTTTATGTCCTGAAAATGCAAAAAAGTCACAATCTAATTCTTCTACATTAATTTTGATATGTGGAGTACTCTGACATCCATCTAATAACACTAATGTTCCATTTTGATGTGCTTTTTCAATAATTTCTTTTACAGGATTAATTGTTCCAAAAACATTCGAGGTGTGTGTCATAGCCAATATTTTTACATTAGTATTCAAATGATTTTCTAATTCTTCAACATTGATAGTACCATTTTCAGTTGATTCAATATATTTGATAGTTGCTCCAGTTTTCTCACCAATAATTTGCCAAGGAACAATATTAGAATGATGCTCCATATTTGTAATTAAAATGGTATCATTTTTATTCAGGTTTTGAAAACCCCATGCATCAGCGACAAGATTAATTGATTCTGTAGCACCTTTAGTAAAAATAATTGATGCTGGGTCACTTGCTCCAATGAAGTGAGCAACTTTTTTTCTTGATCCTTCAAACTCATTGGTTGCTTTTTCACCTAATTCATAAACACTTCTATGTACACTTCCACCATACTCTTTATAAAATTTACTTTCAGCTTCAATAACGCTTATAGGTTTTAAACTTGTAGCAGCAGTGTCAAAATAGATTAAATCTTTACCGCGATTCTTTTGTTTAAGAATTGGAAATTCTTTTCGAATACTATGTACATCCATTAATATAATCCTAATTGAAGTTTTGCAGCATCAGACATCATATCTTGATTCCATTGAGGTTCCCATACTAATTCAACTTCAACATCTTTTGTTCCATGTAATGATAGAATTTTTTCTTTTACTTCATCAGCAATGATAGGACCCATTCCACATCCAGGTGCAGTTAATGTCATTTTAATTGATACGCTTACTCCATCTTTTTCTTCTGAAACTGTGCAATCATACACTAAACCAAGATCAACAATATTGACTGGTATTTCTGGGTCATAACATGTTTCAAGAATATTCCAAACTTCTTCTTTGTTTGCAAAATTATTACTGACAATTGATTTTTTTTCTTCACCGATTGCTTCAGCATCGGATCCTTTTACCTGATACATGTTTCCTTCTACAACAATAGTAAAATTATCACCTAAAGATTGTGTAATAATACCAGGCATACCTTTTTTTAGAAGAATCTTTTCACCATCAGGGATGCTAAAAACTTCTACGTCTGAATGTAAAATAAATTCTTTATTCATCTGTAAGCTCTTTTTTAATGAATGCTAAAGCGCCAATAAAACCATTCTGTCTTTGACTAGAGATACTTGTTCCTATATTCAACCATTCAAAAACTTCTATAGGTTCATTAAAATCATCAATAAAATCAATAATATTCTTTTTTTCTAAATTATTGAACCCAATTTGTAGAATTCGTAATAATCCCTTTACAATTGCACTTTCCGAATCTGCTTTTATATTAACTGTACCATCATTCTTTACTTTAATCCATGTTTGAGATGTACATGCATGTACTTTATTGGTATCTTTTTTATCTTCCATATTAATCTTATCAATTTTCTTACCTAGATCAATTAAATGGATAAGTTTATCTTGGCCTTCTAGAATAGAGAATGCCTCTTTAATATCGGAAAAGTTTTTGTTTATATTATCCATTCATCCACTCATCTATATAAGTTTGTGCTTCATCTCTGATAGTATCATTTGAAAATTGTTTGATTACTTCATGAGCAAAAGCTTTAATAAGAATTTGAGTTGCTTTTTCTTTTCTTATTCCCCTTGTTTGTAAATAAAAGATACTATCTTTATCTAATGCTCCAGTTGTAGATCCATGACCACACTGAACGTCATCAGCATAAATTTCTAATTGAGGATTAGAGTGTGCTGTTGCTTCTTTAGAGAGAAGCAAATTTTTATTTGATTGATTGGAATCAGTTTTTTGAGCTCCATCAGCTACTATTACTTTTCCATTAAATACACAGGTTGATTTATTCTGAAGAATATTTCTTACATTTTGAAAACTAGTGCAATGTTCTGAATTGTGGTTAATTAATATATTGTTATCTACATGCTCATTATTTTTAGTTAGATTTAATGTGTTGATTGTCGTTTCACCGCCAGCTTGATTTAAGTCAACTTCAATAAAATTTTTGTTAAATGATGACTCATAATTAAAGTTATCAACATTAATAATGCTATTGAGCCCAGATTCATAATAATTATACCCTAATAAGTTGCTTTTTGTGTTATCATTAAAGATAATTGTATGATTGAGCGTTGAGTCATCTGAACAAATAAATTTATTAATTTTTAAATTAAAACTATCAAGTCCATTATTAACATTTTTTTCAACAATAGAGATATTATTTTTTTTATTTAATTTGAAAATATTGAACACAGGAATAAACATATTTTCTATTTTTTTGTCATAAACATTAATAATCTGAATTTCAGTATCAAATTTCCCACCTTCTTTGAACTCAATCAAAATACCTTCATTAAATTTTGCAATTCCCAAATTAAATAGAGATTCATCTTGAAAGTTGTCTGACATTTTTATCGTATTACTATCTTTTACTTCGATGGTTTTGCCAATTAAAATTTGATTTCTGTAAATAAAGTTATCTAGAGATTTTTTAACAAATTTTCCATTTACAAAACACAATGCATTCTCAATTTCTAGGTATTGTTTGATATCAATTTCTGACTGATCTTGATTAATAACATTATAGTTCTTTAGGTGACTGCTATTTGAGAATTTCCAGTTTTCTAATTTCTTAGAAGGGTAGCCTAACTTCTTAAACGCATTATAACTATGATTTTTTGTTTGATTCAATTGATTTGTACCTTATAAAACTATTTCAGAAGCCAAGAATAGCCTTTCTTTTCCACTTCTCGTGCAAGGCTCATATCACCCGATTTCTTTATTTGACCATCAATCATCACATGGACAACATCTGGTTTAATATATTCAAGCAATCGTTCATAGTGAGTAATAATGAGCGTTGAATTATCTTTGTCATTAAATTTATTTACCCCATTTGCTACAGTTTTTAATGCATCAATATCTAATCCAGAGTCTGTTTCATCTAATATTGCAAACTTTGGGTTTAAAGATAACAACTGTAGAATCTCACTTTTTTTCTTCTCTCCACCTGAAAAACCATCATTAATTGATCGTTTTAAGAATGAATCATCTAGATTAAGTTCATTTAGTATTCTTTTTGATCGATTTAAAAATTCTACTGCATCCATTTCTTCTTTACCTTGATGTTCAAAGTGTGCGTTGATTGCTGCTCTCAAAAAATAAGCCATACTTACACCGGGAATTGCGACAGGATATTGAAAGCACACAAATATGCCACTTAACGCTCTATTTTCTGTGCTCATTTCAGTAATATCAACATCATTCATATGTATAGAACCGCTTTTTACTTCAAATTTTTCATTACCAGCTAGTGCATTGGCTAATGTACTTTTTCCTGATCCATTTCTTCCCATAATTGCATGTACTTCGCCCTTAGGAATTTCTA
>CAZSGU010000002.1:0-49240 GCA_964606555.1 uncultured bacterium
GCAAGAGGACTCAGATCTAAAACATTTTCTGGAGCAAATGAGATATCTACAACATCTTTTCCGGCTTCGATGATTGTTTTTAACGTTTCATACCCCAGAAATCCAGGAACTGCTAATAAAACAACATCTGCAGGTTGAATCCATTCAGATAAAGCATTCTTATTTGTAACATCTATTTGTTGAATTTTAATGGAATGATTTTGAGACTGAATTTTAGTAAGTGACTCTTTATTATTATCTGATAAAAATACATCATGATTGTTTGCAAGATCTAATGCCATTGCACTACCAACCATTCCAGAGCCAATTTGAAAAATATTAGCCACTTTATATGCGGGATAGACGGGACTCGAACCCGCGACCTCCGGCTTGACAGGCCGGCGTTCTAACCAGCTGAACTACTACCCCATTAATTATTTCTATATAACAACGCATATGGAATTATAATCAAATAACCGATTAACAAAAGTATAGGAGAAAGGATTAAACTTTGAAAACTATCAACTTCTCCTAAGTACATTATCAAATAACCCACGATTATAACGAAAACTCCAATGGCAAACAAAACATAATTTTTTCTTTTGTATGGCCATTGAAAAGTTACTTTTTCTTTATTTTGATTCATTATTACAAAAAGTTAAATGTGTTATACAAAGTTTCCAAAAATATAATTAATTTCTCCGTTCCAAATGGAAAACAAAGTCAATAAAAACCCACAATCTATTTTTGCTAATGTATTTATTCTATTTTTTTTAGCATTTGTTATTTTTTCGTCTTTAAATAGCAAATCAATTGAAAGAAAAACATTTGTGATTGAAAAAGGAATGTCTTTAAATAGCCTTACAAACGTTTTGTATGAAGAAGGTATTATTGGAAATAAATCTTTTTTTAAATATTCGGTTGTATTGCGTGGTCTTGCTGGAAATATTCCAACAGGTACATTCGCAATAGAAGGAGATGTTAGTAATGTTAAACTAATCCGTACAATCTTTGATGAAGGTCCAATCAGAATAAAAATAACACTTCCTGAGGGATTAAAATCTGAAAAAGTATTAGAAAAAATTGAAAATGCACTTCAAATCCAAAATAACATACTTCTTACTGATTCTAGTTTTATAGAACAGTTTGGCATTCAAGCTACTTCTTTAGAGGGATACTTGTTTCCAGATACATATTATTTTTTTCAAGATATGACGATTGAAGAAATTCTCACAATAATGATTAATCAATTTTGGAATAATTTTGATCAAATGTTAATTAATAGGGCCAATGAATTAGGATTTACGATTCATGAAGTGGTTACTCTAGCATCTATTATTGAAGGCGAAGCTCTTTTTGATAGTGAACGTAAAACTATATCATCAGTATATCACAATCGGTTAAGAAAAAATATAAAATTACAAGCAGATCCAACGATACAGTATTTATTTCAAGATGGACCAAAGACATTACAAACAAAACACTTGACAATAAACTCTCCATATAATACATATATGTATTATGGTTTACCGCCAGGACCAATTAATAATCCTGGTATTAAATCAATTGAAGCTGCGCTTTATCCAGAAGATACCGATTACTTGTATTTTGTTGCGAAAGGAAATGGATACCACGTATTTAGTACAAATCAGTCTGATCATTTAAAGGCAAAACGAGAATATAAAAAACAAAAAAGAATGAAATGAAATTATCAGATCTAAATAATGAACAATTAAAAGCCGTTAAAGCTACAAAGGGACCAGTCCTTGTTTTCGCAGGAGCAGGAAGTGGAAAAACACGTGTATTGACTTATAAAGTTTGGTATTTGATTAAAAATAAGATTTATTTACCTAAAGAAATTTTAGCTTTGACATTTACAAATAAAGCAGCATCAGAAATGAAAGAACGTATCAATAAAAGTATTAAATGTGATGGCGTCACTGTTGGGACTTTTCATTCTGTTGGAGCTAGAATTCTAAGAAAATATATTAAAAATTTAGATAAAAGATATAGCAGTGATTTTACAATTTATGATGCTTCTGATCAAAAATTAATCTTAAAAGAGATTATAGAGGAATTAGATCTCAATAATTATAAAGAACTTAATCCAAATTTATTAAGAGCAAAGATTGATAGCTTCAAAAATGCATCAATGTCTGTTAAAGATGTCCAATCAGAAGCACATGGTTTCGAAAATGAAAAAATTGCTGAGATATATGATCTTTATTTAGAGAAACTAATTCAAAATAATGCTGTTGATTTTAATGATTTAATTTTACTACCTATTCGACTCTTTAAGAAAAATAAGTCATCGTTAAAATCATATCGAAATTTATGGAAATATATATTAGTTGATGAATTTCAAGATACCAATTCTCCACAATTTGAGTTGATTAGCTTTCTTGCTAGTGGACATAAAAATATCACTGTTGTAGGTGATGATGACCAGTCAATTTATGGATGGAGAGGTGCAAATATTGACAATATTCTTACAAACTTTAAAGATACTTTTCCAAAGGCTATTGAGATTAAACTAGAGAAAAATTACAGATCAACTCAAAGAATTCTTGATGGTGCATGGTCTGTAGTATCTAACAATACAAATCGTGCTGAAAAGAAATTGGTAGCTACAAAAGGACAAGGTGAAAAAATATCGTTAATTCCTACTGGTAATGATAAAGAAGAAGCTCTTGCAGTTGTTGATTCTATTAAAAAAGATATCAAAATAAATAAAAGTACATTTCAAGATTTTGCAATCCTTTACCGAACAAATGCTCAATCAAGAATTATAGAGCAGATTTTCATGAGAGAAGGTTTACCGTATAGTATAGTTGGAGGCACAAAATTTTATGATCGAAAAGAAATAAAAAATGTTGTTGCATATCTTATTTTAATTTGCAACCGAAATGATAATGTAGCTTTAAAGAGAATCATAAATTTTCCTGTTAGAGGAATTGGTGAGAAAACAATTAAACTTCTTAATGATTTAGCAAACAAGAAGAAAATATCTTTATTTGAAAGTTTACAATTTGCTAAAGAATTAAAATTAAGAAATAAGCAATGTGATGCAATTGCAAATTTTTATGATTCAATTAATAAATTTCATGATTTACTAGACAAATTAGATTGCAAAGAATTATTTCGCGTGATTTTAGAAGAATTTAATATTGAGTACTACTATAAGAATAATCCAGTAGAACAAGATCGTTATAATAATCTCCAAGAATTAAAATCCAGTATTGATCATTTTGCTGAAACTTCTGGTGGGGGATTAAGAGAATTCTTACAAGAAATAGCATTGTATACTGATTTAGATGATTGGAATAATAAACAAAATTCTATTACACTCATGACTGTACATGCAGCAAAGGGATTAGAATTTCCCACAGTATTTATTACTGGATTGGAGCAAGGTCTTTTTCCTTTAATGAGAATAGATGACTCTAGTGATCAATTTGAAGAAGAAAGAAGATTGTTTTATGTTGCACTGACAAGAGCGATGGAAAAAGCCTATTTGCTAAATGCACATTATAGAAGAAGATTTGGATCACAAAACACTTCATCTTTTATACAATCTGATTTTTTAAATGAAATCGACAAAGATTCATTGAAATTAAAAAAATATAAAAGTGTCTATACTAAACGCATTGTTAGTTCAGCTAATGGTAAAACAGTTAAAGTTGCTAGAACAGTTACTGAATTTGATGATTTCGCAGTGGGCGATATGGTACAACACAATCTTTTTGGTGTTGGAACTATTATTGTTTTGAATGGTGCTGGAGAAAACCAAAAAGTTGGTATAGAGTTCAAAGATGGTCTAAAAAAGAAGTTAATTGTGAAGTATGCTAACCTAAAAAGGATAGATTAGAAAATTTATTTAATGTAATTTGAATAATGGAAAAATTAATACCATGTAGATTTCATATCGAAGTTGGATCAGTGCTCAAGACGGAAGGTATGAGAACAACGAAACAACGTTTAGACATATGGGATGAATTATGTTCGACTGATGATCACAGAGATATTGAAACTATTCTACAGTCTTTAATCAAGAAGAAAATCAATGTATCAAGAGCTACTCTCTACAGAACAATCGATGTATTTGTTAAACATAATTTGTTAAAAAAAGTCTCTCTTGGAAATGGCAAAATTCTTTATGAACATAATAAAAAATCTATTAGCCCAAGCCATGATCATATTTTATGTGAAGATTGCGGTGAAATCTTCGAATTTTTTGATAGTAATATTACTATTTTAGAAAATGAAATTGCTAAAAAATTAAATATGAAAGTTACACAAAGAACTCATCAACTTTCTGGTGTATGCAATAATAAAAATTGTTCTCATCTTACTAATTAATTTTTAAATGAAATCTGTTCTTATCAATAATTTGGTTTCTGATGTGAAACTTCAAGGTTTTTACTTATGCATTGAAAAAAAGCTACGAAAGAAAAAAGATGGATCCTCTTATATTGATTTACTACTTCAAGATAAGTCTGGTTTAATAAGAGGAAGGGTTTGGGATAATGTTCATGCACTTACTAAAAAATTTGATGTTGGAAATCCAGTTGCCTTAAAAGGTATAACTTATAGTTATGGAGATAATCTTTTTATAAAAATAAAAAATATTAATAGAGCATCTATTGATAAATACAAGAAATATGGTTTTGTACCATCAGATTTAATTCCTACTTCAAAACAAAATGTGAAACAATTATGGACACAGCTCCAGAAAGAGATTAAAACAATTTCAAAACCACACTTTCAAAAGTTAATCACTAAAATTTTATCAGATCATAAGCAAAAATTTCAAATTTATCCTGCGAGTATTGCATATCACTATAATTATCAACATGGTCTTTTAGAACAAACTGTTTCACTGATGAAGATTGCAAGATTATTAGCAAGAAATTATGCAGTGGATTCTAATTTATTATTAACAGGAGCTTGCCTTCATCAGATTGGAAAACTTTATTCAATTAATATTGGTTTTTCTGCTGATAAGAATATTGAGAAACAATTAGTTGGAAATGCTATTCTATCAAGAGATATTGTTAACGAGTATATAAGAGCAATAAAAACTTTCCCGAAAGAGGATAAAGTTCAACTAGAACATTTAATTTTATCTTATCAGGGTAGAAGAGAATGGCAAAGTCCAGTAGAACCACAGACAATAGAAGCAATGCTATTGCATACAATCAATTATATGGATTCTCAGGTAAATTTCATGAGTAGAAATGAAAAATAAATTACTTATTATATTCTTTTTTCAAAATATTTTCGCACAACATGATATTCCTTATGACTTATCAAATCAATTTGGTATTAATCTTAACAACAATCAGATTGTATGGAATATAGATCAGAAGTTTAATAATCTGTTGATTGATTCATCTTCAAAATATTTTAAACAAAAATTTAGCTCTTTTGATTTTAATGATATAGAAATTGATTCAACTTACACAAAAAGTAAATTTTCTTATGAATTTGGCGATTATGGTTTGGATGTTCTTAATGTTGGCTTAAAAAAACATTCTCAAGATAGTGATTTCCAGTTTTTGGGATTTAAGAAGAGTTTTTTTGGAAATTATTCTGAGTTTGCTAATTCAAATAGCAGTCCTTTAAGCTTTTTATATGAATTTGATTATTCAAAACATTTTGAGAATCATTTCTTAATTGTTTCAGTAGGATATTTTCAGACAAGTTCAAGTTTTTTATTTGATAATCTTGAAGATAACTCGATTAATAAAGAATTTTCTGATTTTTTATCTCTTACTTTAATTGATAGGTTTGAAAAAGGTCTATGGAACTATACATTTGAATTCAATCATATTACTAAGCATGATAAACTCTTTTTATTAGAAGAATTGTTAGATAATGATATTGATATTGATAGGAACATTTTTAAAATCAATGCAAATAATAATAAAAATGTTTCAATTGATTTATCTTTAAATAATAAATTTTATTTTGATTTAAGATCGCTTCAGACAATTGATGATATTTTACAAGCTTATACTCAAAATTCTCTCCATCTAGTTAATAGCAATAGTTTTAAATCATCAGAGATTAAATATGGATTTGATTATTTTATGGGGAATTCTCCTTATAAAAGTGATGGTAGTTATGGATCTGAGAATGAAGAAGTGTTACCAAATTTTTATTATGAACTAAATCATAATTTTGGTAATCAGATTTATTCTCTATCAATGGATATTATGAACAAACCGACAACATTTTTGTTCGATAATCCCAATTATCAAGAAATTGAAACTTGGAACTCAGTTAATCTACATTATAGCATTTATTCTGGTTTCATTTTAGAAACCAATCTAAAATGGACTGAAGTATCAAATTTAACAGCATATAATAAAGTTGATAATTCTTTTACTACTCTTTCTGATGATTTATTATCATTGAAAACAAAATTTGGAATTTCATTTAATAATCATAATTTAAATCTAGCATATTACCACAATTTCTATGATAGTGTTATAAGTTCAAATAGATCAGATATCTTAGATATTAATTATGGATTTAAAACATCTTTTGTCAATGAAAAGCTAGGTGTAGATGGAAAAATTTCTTTAATCTATCTATCAAAAAATAATTCCGATTTCTCTTTCGATTATTTTAGAAATATTCCATCTGTTGGAAATAGTTCTATAAATGATGAAAGCTATAGTGTTGGTATAAATCTTGATATTTCTATTGGTGATGTTATTTTAACATTTCGTGCTAATAATTTATTGCATCGTTTGTCTACCAATGGAGATTATTCAATAGAAAGACATGAATTATTTAATCCAATCAACAGTTTAATGTCATTTGGTATTTTATGGGAATTTGATGATTAAAGTCTTGGTTATATAATCAAAGTTATTTTTATTCATTAATAAAAGATTATTTTCATAAATTTGTATCCATAATGTATAAAAGTAATTCAGTTTCTAAACTTAATAGTAATCTTACACTAGTTTTAAATGCCAGCTATGTTCCCTTGGCAGTTTGTTCATCAAAAAGAGCACTATGTTTATATTTTCTTGATAAGATTGATGTTTTAAAAAATTACAATGATTATGTTCATTCACCATCCATGAGAGTAAAGATTCCAAGTGTAGTTAAATTAAGACGATATGTTAAACATAATAACTTAGATGTTGTTCTTAATAGAAAAAACCTATTGATTAGAGATAACTTTTGTTGTCAATATTGTTTTTCAAAATCACATTTAACTGTTGATCATATTATTCCCAAAGAAAAAAGTGGTCCTGATACATGGGAAAATTTAATTGTGGCTTGTTCTCCATGTAATTCAAAAAAAGGAAACAGAACACCACAAGAGGCAAGAATGAAACTTATGAAACAACCAAGAAGACCAAATCGATTCATTTATTTTAAACAATTTGTTAAACAAAACAATGTTGATTGGGAAGGTTATTTATTTTCTGGTAAAAATTAATATGAAAAAGAAGAGAATACTAAGTGGCGTACAACCATCAGGGTTATTACATATTGGTAATTACTTTGGAATGATTAAACGTATGATTGAATTTCAGAAATCATCTGATTTGTTTTGTTTTATTGCCAACTATCATTCTTTGACTTCTTTGAATGATAAAAACAAACTTGAGGATAATACATTCGTTTCATTTTGTGATTTATTAGCTTTAGGTCTTAATCCATCTAAATCTACCATCTGGATTCAATCTCATGTTCCAGAAGTAACAGAATTAGCGTGGATATTATCTAATTTTACCAGCGTCGGTTTGATGCAAAGATCTACATCTTATAAAGATAAGATTGGACGCGGTTTAAAGCCAAATATGGGATTATTTTCTTATCCAATTTTGATGGCATCAGATATCTTATTGTTTCAATCAGATGTTGTCCCAGTTGGGAAAGATCAAAAACAACACTTGGAAATGACTAGAGATATTGCACTAAAATTTAATAATACTTTTGAAGAAATCTTCACTATTCCAGAAATTGATATTGATAAGAATGCTAGTGTAATTAATGGTATTGATGATCAAAAGATGAGCAAATCTTACAATAATACTATTCCAATCTTTGGTGATGATAAATATATAAAAGAACAAATAATGAATATTGTTACTGATTCTGCCGGATTAAATGAGCCAAAAGATATTGATACTCCATTATTTAAAATTTATTCATTATTCTTAACAGAAAATCAGAAAAAAGAGCTCAAAGAAAGATATAAAACTCCTGGACTAAAATATTCAGATATAAAAAATGAACTCTATCAATGTATTATGGATTATTTTGCTGATCAAAGATTGCAGAAAGACGATTATTTAAATAGACCTGATGATGTTTCTGATTTGATGGCCTCAGGAAAAGAGAAAGCAAAAGCTGTCGCAACTAAAACTTTAGAAGATGTTAAGAAATCAATTGGAATGCTTTAAATGTTTAATGTAAAGCTTGATAATTTTGAAGGACCTCTAGATTTACTGCTTTATTTTATTAAAAGAGATAAGATAGATATCTACGATATTCCTATATCAAAGATTACAAAAGAATATATTGATACTATAAATCACGCAAAAAAATTAAATATTGCAGTAGCAGGTGAGTTTATTTTTATGGCTTCATTGTTAACGCGATTAAAAACAAGAATGCTTTTACCAAAAAGAGAAGATGAAGAAGGTTTTGATATTGATGATCCTCGTATTAACCTGGTAGATCAATTGATACAGTATAAGACATTTAAAGAGATTGCTAATCAATTGAAAATTATTCAGAATAATAATAAAGACTTATTTTACCGTCCTATTGATATAGATTCTTCAGATGAGACAATAAACCCAGATGAATTTTTAAGAGAAGTATCATTATTTGATATATCAAAGATTTTTAAAGAAGCACTTTCAAATGCACCTATAAGTGATTCACTGGATATTCATAGAGAAAAGATATCACTTACGGAACAAAAAAATTTTATAATTGCAAATTTTGATAAAAAAGGCAATCTCTCGTTAGATAAGTTAATAAAAAAATTAAAAAGCAAACTCGAGATTATTGTCACATTTTTAGCTTTATTAGAAATGATTAGAACAGCAGAATTAGTTTGTAAACAAAAAGATGCTTTTGGTCAAATTAACATAAAATTAAATATTGGTGCCGAAGCATGATGAATGATGAATTAATTATTGAATCATTATTATTTGTTCTTTCTCAACCACTGAAACAATCCGATCTTAAAAAAGTATTTGATAATGGTAATACTCCATCTTTGGATAATATAGTTGAAAAACTCAATCGAAAATATAAAGACAATGCTTTTCAGATTTCAAAAATAGGTGGTGGATATATGCTCGTGAGCAAAAAAGATTTTGAACCATTTATTTCAAAAATATTACCTAATAAAAAACTAATCTTGTCGAATGCTGGTTTAGAAGTATTAGCTATCATTGCTTATAAACAGCCAATTAATAGGTTAGAAATTGAATCAATAAGAGGCGTTGATTGTAAAGGTGTAATAAAAAATCTACTCACAAAGAAATTAATTAAGATAAAAGGAAGAGATGATAGTCCTGGAAGAGCTTTGTTATACTGCACTACCGAAGAATATTTGAAACATTTTGGTCTAGAGGATTTATCTGATATGCCAAAACATAATGAAATTTCTGAAATAGTCGATTCTCAAGAGGATAAAATCAGTAGTGAAATTATTTAAATTTGTTGCTTCTTCTGGTCTTTTATCTAGAAGGAAATCCCAAGAGTCTATAAAATCAGCCCTTGTTACAGTAAATAATATTGTTGAGATGGATCCGTTTGTCTATATGAATCCTGAAAAAGATATAGTAAGACTTGATGGACAAAAAATAAAGTTTAGAAGAGAATTTGAAACAATTATACTCCATAAACCAAAAGGATTCATTTGTTCTAGAAGTGATGAATTACATAGAAAAACAATCTTTGATTTAATTCCAAAGAAAGCTACTCTCAATTATATTGGAAGATTAGATAAAAATACAACTGGTATAATTCTGTTAACTAGTGATGGTAATCTATCTCAATTCCTAACACATCCAAAAAATAAAATTTCTAAAGAATACATTGCTGAAGCAACAGCGCAAATACAAGAATCACAAGTAAAAAAAATTAAAAAGGGTATTTTTATTGGGTCTGGAGAGAAAGGAAAAGCAGAAATATTATCTCAGAAAAAAGTGAAAAATACATTTCATATTAAAATGATCTTAAAACAAGGAAAAAAAAATGAGATTAGGAGAATATTCAAGTTTTCCAACATAAAATTACTTTCCTTAAAAAGAGTTAAGTTTGGAAATATTGCTTTAGGAGATTTAAAGGAAGGTTTTTGGAGAGAATTAACGAAAAAAGAAAAAGAATATTTAAAGAAAGTTCGTCTAAAATGAGAACATTTTAAAAATGTTGGCATTTATTTAAAGTAAGACTAACTTTCTGAGCAATTTTATGATTATAACAATTGATGGAGCTGCTGCTGTTGGTAAAACTACCATCGCAAAGAGCTTAGCGAGTAAGCTAGGCTATCAGTATTTAGATACTGGAGCTATGTATAGAGCTGTTACTTATTTTTTTAGACAACATTCTATCGATATCAGTTCTGAAAGTCAGGTCAGAAAAATGTTAGATATTTTAAATTTGGAAATAGACTTTATCTCGGGCAATAGCATCACGGTATTATTGGATAATAAAGATGTGAGCTCACTAATTCGTAGTAAAGAAATTACGAATGCAGTAAGTGAGGTTAGTGCATTGCAACCTGTAAGAGAAAGAATAGTAAAAATACAGAAAGATATCACAAAAAATGGTAACTTTGTTATCGAGGGAAGAGATATTGGGACAGTAATTTATCCGGGAGCAAAGTATAAATTTTTTGTGACAGCTGACTATGACACTAGAGCAGAAAGAAGATTAAAAGACTTTAAGAGATTAAATGAGGATTTAAACATTAACAAAATAAAACAAGATTTGATAGATAGAGATCAGTATGACAGTAGTCGTAAACTTTCTCCATTGAAACAAGCAGGCGATGCAATTGTAATTGATACATCAAACTGCACTGCTGATGATGCAGTTAATCAAATCTATAAACACATTGAGAGAAACTAAATAATATGAATGATCAACCTAAACAAGACATAAATAACGAAGTAGTAGAGGAAGCAGCAGTAGAAGTACCAGTAGAGCAACAAACTACTGAACAAGTTTCAGAAGAAGTATCTTCTAAAAAAACAATTAAAGATTATTTAAGCAAAGATTTATTTAGTGATGTAAAAATAATTTCTGGTAAAGAAAGTGATGAAGAAGTTAATAGTTTAGATAAGTCTAATTTAGATGAATATGAAAATACTTTTAAGGATATCTCTGAGAATCAAATTATATCAGCAAAAGTAATCGGAATTAGTGAGAATGATATTATGGTTGATATAGGTTTTAAATCTGAAGGGTTGATTAACAGATCAGAATTTAATAATAAAGACTTACCTGAGATTGGTTCTAAGATAGATATTTTTCTTGAAAAATTTGAGGATACTGATGGAAATATAACACTTTCAAAATATAAAGCTGATTTTATTAAAAGATGGGATCAGTTAAGAGAATTTTGCGATAATGCGAAACCTGTTAAAGGAAAAATTATCAAGAGAGTTAAAGGTGGTCTTGTGGTTGATCTTGATGTAATCCAAGCTTTTCTCCCTGGATCTCAAGTTGATGTTCAACCGGTAAAGAATTTTGATGATTTCTTAAATAAAGAATTTGATTTTCAGATTGTGAAAGTTGATGAATTAAGAAAAAATCTTGTTGTCTCAAGAAAAGCCATACTTCAAGAATCTTTAAATGAAAAAAGACAAGAAATTATGGATCAAATTAAAGTTGATGGAAGAATTTCCGGTATAGTCAAGAATATTACTGATTTCGGTGCTTTTATTGATTTAGGTGGTATAGACGGTTTAATACATATTACTGATTTTTCATGGGGAAGAATTAATCATCCGTCTGAAGTTGTGTCAGTTGGAGATAAAGTTGACGTAAAAGTTATTGATTATAATAAAGAAACATCAAGAATTTCCCTTGGTATCAAACAGTTGACGGATAACCCTTGGAAATTAATTCCTGATAAACATAATGTTGGTGATGTTATATCAGGCAAGATAGTAAGCATTATGAACTATGGTATTTTTCTTGAAATTGAAAAAGGTGTAGAAGGATTAGTGCACATATCAGAAATTTCATGGAATAAAAATATTGAAAATTTATCTGAACATTATAAAGCAGGGGATATGTTAGAATCAAAAATATTATCTATTGATATCGAAGATCAAAAAATTAGTCTTGGTATTAAACAGTTAACAGAAGATCCGTGGAAAAATGTATCATCTCAGTTTGCTGTAGATGATAAAATTAAAGGATCAATTAATAATATTACCAAATTTGGTGCATATGTTAATTTAGGAGATAACATTGAAGGTTTTATAAGGAATACAGATTTTCACTGGACAAAGAATATTTCTCATGCAAAAGAATTTATCAAAAAAGAAGATAGTGTTGAATTAATTGTATTAGAAATCTCGGATAAAGATAGAAAAATATTCTTAGGTATGAAACAAATGACTGAAAATCCTTGGCCTGAAATAAAAAAACAGTATTTGTCTGGACAAGCAATTCAAGGAACTTTTAATAATTTAACCGATTCTGGAATGGTTATTAATCTTGAGAATGATATTGAAGGTTTTGTTCCAGTAGATAAGATTTCAAAAAAATTAAGAAAAAATTACTTATCATCAATCAAGCAAGGGGAACTTGTTGATTTACTAGTTGTTGAAGTTGAAGAGAAAGATAAAAGAGTTATCTTGATGTTTAATCAACCTGATGAAGATTAATACACCCAAATTAAAAGATACTAATATACCTCAATTAAGAAGAATATCTTATTCTGTTCTTATAGCATTTATTTTCTGGTTTTTTATTAAGAGTGAAGATGATTATTTGGTAACACAGAAAATTCCTCTGGTTGCAAGAAATTTACAAGAACAAAAGACATATAAAGAAGAAGTTCCAAGGGATATTCTTGTCACAATAAAAGGATCTGGTAGATCATTTATATGGCTTGCATTGTTTGAGAATTTCTACGATGACTATAAAGCAATTATTGATTTAAGTAGTATTGCTGATCAATATGATTTCAATTTAAATGAATACTATCGAGATAACCCAACAAAAATAGTTTTACCAGCCTCTTTGGGTTTGCAATTTGTAGAAGTTGTTTCTCCAAAAAATATTATAATTAATTTAGATCAATATTTGGTAAAAAAAGTACCAATTCAATCACAAGTATTTATCTCAACAGAATCAGGATATATACAAGTCAGCAATGAAAATTTTGTTCCAGACTCTATTAATATCGGTGGACCGCAAGAAATTGTAAATGATATTAAATTTGTAAGAACTCAAAGAGATACTCTATTAAACCTAATGGCATCAATAGAGGGAGAATTATCAATTATTGATCCAAATAAATTAGTTAATTTTGATCCAAAGAAAGTTCAAATGTATATTAATATTCAACCTATTACCGAAGAAAATATTACAAGTATCCCAGTACAACTGCTTAATAAACCAGATAATATTGAGGTTTTTGTGAAACCTAATCAAGTATCTTTGACTGTAGTTGGAGGACTTAATGCGGTTGCAAATATTATTCCTGAAGATATTCTAGTTACAATTGATTTTAAAGATTGGAATATTGAAAAACAGTTTTATTCTCCTAGTGTTAAGATTCCTGATAGTATCTCTAAATGGGAAAATTTAACTCCAAACAATTTAGAAATTCTTGTTGTTGATAGAGAAGAACCAATCAGAGAAAATTGATTATTCTTGGAATAGAAACATCTTGCGATGAAACTGGTGTGGCAATTTGTGATAACTACAAAATTCTTGCCAGTTATAATAAAACCCAATATATACACAAAAAATATGGGGGAGTTGTTCCTGAAATCGCATCAAGAGAACATGAAAAATTTTTACCTCAGATTGCTAAAAGAGTCCTAAAAGAATCTAAATTAAACTATTCTGATTTGGATGCTATTGCTGTAACTAATGGTCCGGGATTAATGGGTTCTTTATTATCTGGAGTTTCTTTTGCAAAAGGATTATCTCAAGGGTTGAATATTCCAATAATTCCTATTAATCATCTTGAAGCACATCTTCATTCTGTGTTCATTGAATTTGGTGATTTAATAGAACCTCCCTTTATCAATTTACTTGTTTCAGGTGGACATACACAACTTTGGATGGTCCAATCTAATTCTAAATATAGTCTTTTAGGAGAAACTCTAGACGATGCATGTGGAGAAGCATTTGACAAAGGAGCAAAGACATTGGGTTTGAATTATCCTGGTGGTCCAGAGATAGAGAAGTTATCAAAAGGCGGAGATCATAAGTTGATTGATTTTCCTCGTCCTATGATACATGATAAAAGTTATAATTTTAGCTTTAGTGGTTTAAAAACTGCTTTGATTAACTACATCAAGAAGAATGATAAATATTCACCAAATGATATTGCTGCTAGTTATCAAGAAGCTATTGTGGATACTTTAGTGATTAAATTAAATAAAGCTATGGATAATTTTAAAATTGATACTGGTATTATTTGTGGTGGAGTTGCAGCAAACAAAAGATTAAGAGAAAAACTAGAACAATTGGATAAAAAGATTCTTTTTCCTTCCCTAAAATATTGTACTGATAATGCAGATATGATTGCATTTTTAGGAGAGAAAAAAATGAATACTAAGTCTGTTAAGACGGGAATAGATTTTTCTGCTTATTCAAGAGGAATAGTTCTTTAATAATGAGAAGTAAATATAAGCTGTTTCTTTTTTGGGCATCAATTGGTACGGCTATAGGTGGAGCAATTTATATAAACTCTCTTTTCTTTTTTGCTGATGAGACTGATATCATTACAGATAATATAATTACAGAAAATATTGAATTAAAAACTCCAGAAGATATAGTAGATATAGCTATAAAAAATATTATCGTATACCCTAACAGGTCTGATCAAGAATCAATATATATTGATATTGAAATCCAAAATACTAATGGAGATGAAACTGTCCAAGTCAGTCTTTCAAATGACAATAATCTTATTGGTTCAGACCAGATTAGTTTAAAGTCTAACCAAAAAGTTTATTTCCAATCATTTTTATTAAGGGATAATATTAATTTTGAATCCAAATTTGATGTAAAAGTTTCTAGTTTAAAGCATGAAGACAACATTGAAAATAATAGGTATAGTTTTAATGTAAACTTAGAGTCGGATAATTCAAAGATTGCAATTATTAGTGGAAACTTGAATTTTAATTCAATGGCTATTATTAATCATATTGGAAATAATTTTGACCATTTTATACCTAATTTTGAGACAGGGATTCATGATTTCAAAGATTTCTGGTTTAAGAAATATGATCTAGTTATTCTAGATAATTTCCCAAATCATATTATATCAGATAAATGGTTGGAATTATTTATCAGAAAGCTTTATTCTCAAAATACTGCCTTAATTCTTTCCATTGGCAATAATCAGAATTTTGATTCTTTAATTAAATTATCTCCACTTTTTGGAGTTAAAACTGATTCTAAAGAAGATTTAGATAATATATCAAAAAGAACTTTCTTTGAAAAAAATCAGTTTAAATCTGTTTTAATTAATAATGCAAATTTTTATAAAGATTTTTTGAATGAAAAAAATAATTATTTTGAAGAATCTTTGAAGTGGGCATTGGAAAATAAAAAATTACGTTACAATTTTTTTTTAGGAAGTGAACATTATAAAATAAATGATAAAATATTTGTTTATGGATTCTCAAATCGTATTGACTTAGAAAAGAAGATATTTACTGCAAAAATTTCTATTGATAATAAATATCTATATGATAAAAAGCTCTATTTCAATCCAATATCAGATTATTATTTTAGCCAATTTAATATTGATAATTTTGGTAATTATAAAATAGAGATTATTGATGAAAACGATTTTATACTTGAAACGATAAGTGTTAATATTGTAGAAGAATTAAGTAAATTATAGCAAATGATATCCATACAGAAAATTCGTGATGATAAATCTTTTGTTCAAAAAGAATTATTAAAGAAAGACAAGTCTATTAGCTTGGACAATATTATTGAATCTGATTCTGAGCTAAGAGATTTAACTAAAAAGCTTAATGATCTTCAATCAGAACAGAATAAAAAATCAAAAGAAATTGGAAAATTAAAATCCAAAAAGAATGGCGATAAATCAATATTCGAGGATTTAAAAAAATTATCTGATACAATAAAAGAATTAGAACATGAACAACGTACTAAATCTCAGAAACTTAAAGATATGCTTCTTCAAATTCCAAATATGCCACACAAATCTGTACCAATTGGAGAATCTCCTATTGATAATATTATTTCTAAAGAATGTTCTTCAAAGAGAAAATTAAAATTTAAACCAAAAAGCCACGTTGATATTGTTAAGAATCTAGATTTAGTAGATTTTGAAGTAGGTGCAAAGATTAGTGGTACAGGTTTTCCTATGTATAAAGGGAATGGAGCTTTGCTTGAGCGTGCACTTATTAATTTTATGATAGATTATAATTTGAAAAATTATGACTATACTGAAATTTTCCCTCCTTTCTTAGTAAAACCTAGTTCTGCAAATACTACTGGTCAGTTACCAAAATTTGGTGAAGATATGTACCATATAGAAAAAGATGATTTATACTTAATCCCCACTGCTGAAGTACCATTGACTAATATACATAAAGATGAGATATTGAATTTATCTGATTTACCAAAATATTATTTGGCATATTCAGGTTGTTTCAGAAGAGAAGCAGGTTCTTATGGTAAAGATACTAGAGGGTTGTTGAGAATACATCAATTTAACAAAGTAGAATTAGTAAAATTTGTTCATCCTAAAGATTCATATTCAGAATTAGAGAGTTTAACTAAACAAGCAGCAAAGATTTTAGATATGCTAGATTTAGATTATAGAATTGTTGAATTATGTAGTGGAGATTTAAGTTTTGCAGCTTCAAAGTGTTATGATTTAGAAGTATGGGCTCCAGGAGAAGAAAAATGGTTGGAAGTTTCATCTTGTAGCAATTTTGAAGATTTTCAAGCCAGAAGAGGAAATATAAAATTTAGAGATGAAAATAATAAAATTAATTATGTTCATACTTTAAACGGATCTGGTCTTGCAACACCAAGAGTTTTTGCAGCTTTACTTGAAACACACCAAACAAAAGATGGTTCAATTAGCATACCATCATCTTTGCAGCCTTATACTGGGTTAGCGGAGATTAAATAATTGAGAAAAATTTGGATTAGTCTTAATATCTTTTTTTGGACCTTCTTTTTGGGCATAGGTTCAATGATTTCTATCAAACTATCAAATAATAAAAATAATTTTAAATATTATAGCATAAAATGGTCAGAAATGTTGATTAGAACTTCGGGAGTTCAGCTAGAAGTAAAAGGGAAAGAAAATATAAAAGATAATGAAAATTATATTTTTGCACCAAATCATTCATCATTTATGGATTTCCCAGTACTGTTTTTGGCTGTAGATAAATATTTGGTTTTTGTTGCAAAAAAAGAATTAAAAAAGATTCCGATCTTTAAATCAATCTTAAGTATATCAGGTTCTATATTTGTAGATCGTGAAAATACTAATGATGCTATTGACTCGTTAGATGAATTAAAATCTGATCTTAAAAATACCCCAAGATCAGTTGTAGTTTTTCCAGAAGGGACACGATCAAATTCTAATCAATTAAAAAGATTTAAGAAGGGAGCAGCTGTATTATCGATTAATACAGGATTGCCTATTATTCCAGTTTATATCATGGGTTCTTTTGATTGGTGGAATACAAAAAATTTTAGAAAAAATTCTAATAAAATAATTGTCAATTTTGGTCAACCTATTATTACAGACGATAAACAATACAAAGATCGCGAAAATATTACTAATTCTATTAAAAGAGAGATTCTTAAATTACAAAACGATGAATCATAATTATGAACTAGAAAGTGTAATAACTGAAATAAGAGATTGTAAAAAAAATTCTCAGAAAATAGTATTTACAAACGGAGTATTTGATATCTTGCATGTTGGGCATACAAGATATTTAAGTGAAGCAAGTACACTCGGTGATATATTGGTGGTAGGAATTAATTCAGATAATTCAGTTAAAAAACTAAAAGGTCCTTCTAGGCCAATTAATAAACTTGAAGATAGAGGGTTTATATTATCAGAATTAAAAGTTGTTAATTATGTAATCAGTTTCGAGGAACAAACTCCGCTTAATTTAATTAAATCAATTATGCCAGATGTTCTCGTAAAAGGTGGAGATTATACAATTAAAGATGTTGTTGGTGCTCGAGAGGTAATAGAAAGTGGAGGAGAAGTAGAAATATTAGATTTTCATTTGGGGTATAGCTCTACTCATTATATTAATCAAATAAAAAAACACTAACTTGATTGTCATCGAGTTTCAATATAATTTGGCAAGTTTTATGAAAAAATTTAAATCATACTTCTTAATAATAGTTTTGGTTACAAATGTTTCTGCCCAAAACTTGATAAATGGTAATGAAAAAAAACCATTTATGAATACTAGTGATATTGCATTTTCTGGAAGTATTAATAATATTTCACCTATTCTGGATGAAGCAAAACAATTTCTTTCTGATGCTGTTATTGCAGATATCAATCAAGATACAATCGAGGTTATATATAATATTAAGAAAATTTTTGATTTATTATCAGATGTTGAACAGATTGGTGTTCGTAATGAGCTTGATAAAATTGAATTTGAAAAATTCCAAAATGATTTTATCCAAGTTTATTCTACCACACTAAATACTTTGAAAAATTCTAGCCAAATATTGAATGCCGAACTTATTCGACAACAAGTTGTAGAGATGGCAGATGAAAATGAATCAGTTGAGATGGGAACAACAAAATACACCGTTCTTGATGATCGAGAAGGACATATTCCATTAGTTACTAATTCTCAAGTAGAAAGTTATATTAGATATTTTCAGGGTAAAGGTAGAAAAGGATTTAACATTTGGCTTAGGCGATATGTGCAATACAAGGATATAATATTGCCAATTTTAGAAGCAAATAATCTTCCTGAAGAATTAATCGTTGTTTCTATAATTGAGTCAGGTCTTGATCCAAAGGCAGTATCTAGGGCAAAGGCAGTAGGATTATGGCAATTTATGTATTCAACAGGGAAACAGTATGGATTGGAAAGAACTTGGTATGTTGATGAACGTCAAGATATCCTTAAATCTACAGAAGCAGCAGTTGAATATTTTAAAGATTTATATAAAGAGTTTGAAGATTGGTATTTAGTACTAGCTGCATACAATACCGGTCCAGGAAGAGTTAATCGTGCAGTAAACCTTCATGAAACCTCAGATTATTGGCAATTATATTCATTGCCTAAAGATACTAAAAACTATATACCATATTTTTTATCTTCTGCGATTATTTTGAAGAATCCAGAGAAATATGGATTTAAAATTCCAAAATCCAAACCACTTACATATGATGAAGTTATTATTAAAAAAAGTGCTGATTTGGCTGTGATTGCAAAATCTGCAGAAACAAGAACAAGTACTATCAAATACTTAAATCCTGAACTAAGGCAATCTGCAACACCTTCAAATGGAGATTATATATTGAGAATACCTTATGGAAAAAAAGATACATTTTATAAAACATTTAATGCATTACCAGAAACAGAAAGATTTGCTACTCAGAAAGTAGAACATCGTGTAAAAAAAGGTGAAAATCTATCAACGATTGCTTCAAAATATCGTGTTTTAATTTCAGATTTAATGACAATTAACAGTCTAAAAAATGATCGATTAAGCATAGGACAAAGATTAAAAATTCCAGTCAAAGGTGGGATTTATTCTAACTATCCTGAGAAAGTTAGTTATACCGTTAAGAAAGGTGATACACTTGGAGCTATTGCTGAAAAATATAATACGAGAGCAAGTGAGATTAGAAAATGGAATAAAATGAATCCAAATGATCATTTGATAAATATTGGACAGAAATTAATATTGTTTGTCGGTAAAAATGTAGATCAATCTAGCAATATACCAACTAGGATTGTTTATACCATCAAAGTTGGAGATCAACTTGGATATATTGCTGAAAAATATAATACCAGTGCAAAAAAGATTAGAGAATGGAATCAAATGAAACCAGGAAGTTCTACTATTTATCCTGGACAAAAATTAGTATTATTTACAGAATAAAGTCATAAAGGAAATAGAGATATGATTAAACAAAATATAATTGATAATGTATCAGCGAATACTGGTTTAACAAAGGTAGAAGTAGAAGCTGTACTTAATAATTCATTTAGGGAAATTATTACTACCTTAAGCAATAATGAAAAGATTGAGTTAAGAGGTTTTGGAACATTTGCAGTTAAACATAGAATGCCTAAAAAGGCACGTAATCCAGCTACTGGAGATCCTGTATATCTTCCAGAGCGTTATGTTCCAGTTTTTAAGCCTTCAAAACTAATGAAAAATACTGTCAACGATAAATTGATTGAATATTAAATAGGAGTATTTAATGCCTTGCGGTAAAAAAAGAAAAAAAAGAAAAATGAATACACATAAACGTAAAAAACGTTTACGTGCAGATAGACATAAGAAAAAAAATAGATAAATAAGATGAAACCAAAAAGTTTTGCTGTTTGGGCTAATGTTGGAAAAAAAGAAATACCAGCACTAGTTCGTGATGTTGGACAATGGGCAAACCATAATGATTTGCAATTGTTTTTACCCCAAGGTTTAGAAAACCTAGACTCTCTTCCAAGCAATTATACATTATATGATCATAATAAACCTCCTAATGTGGATTTCCTACTATGTTTAGGTGGAGATGGTACCTTACTTTCTGGGGTTCGTCTATTTAGCAATCCAATGGTTCCTGTTTTAGGTGTTCATATTGGAGGATTAGGATTTCTTGCTCAAATTGTTCCAGATGAATTAATAGAAAAATTAGATTTAATTAAGAATGGAGAATTTAGTATTCAAGATCGTTTAGTATTAAATGCAGAAATTTCTCACAATAGTGATAACAATACTTATTTTGCCATTAATGACTTTGTTGTGCAAAATAAAGTAGCATATCGAGTAACCTCTCTTGATCTTTATATTAATGGTAAACATGTTAGTGATTATAAATCAGATGGAATTATTATCAGTACCCCAACGGGGTCAACTGCCTATTCTCTATCATCTGGAGGTCCAATCGTACAACCAGACGTTTTTTCTATTGTAGTTACTCCAATTGCTCCTCATTCTCTAACATCAAGACCATTGGTTTTACCTCCTGATGTAGAAATCGAATTTCGATTTAATGGTCATTCAGAAAAAGAATTAAAATTAATTTGTGATGGACAACATATTGAGCATTTTACCGATAAATCTATTGTAAAGATTAGACAAGCAAAAAACCATTTAAAATTTATCACATTTAATGATTACGATTACTACCAAACCTTAAAGACTAAAATGGTTTGGGGTAAAAGAGGTTCGTAAAAGTTAATTTTTATTGTAGAAGATGGATACATTAAGTCATGCACTTTGGGGTAGAGGTTTATTTGGTTATAGAGGTTATAAATGGTTAGCGATTTTTTTTGGAGCTATGCCAGACCTTTTTTCTTTTGGGATATTAATTATTGTTAGAATTTTTAGCGGTCATTATTCTAGTGGCAATTATACTTATAGTGGTCCTCCAAGTTTAGAAAGTATTCCAGATTGGCTTTTTTTTAGTTACAATTTATCTCATAGCTTTATAATTGCCTTTTTATGTATTGGAATAGTTTATTTTTTTAATAAATCGCTAGCATTTCCTATGTTGGCCTGGCCTTTTCATATTTTATTAGATTTTCCCTTCCATTCTAAAGAGTATTTTCCTACTAAATTTTTATGGCCTTTAACTGATTTTTCTATTGATGGAATTCCATGGTCAAACCCTGAAATTTGGTTTCCTAATGTAGCAGGAATTATAATTTTATTTATTTATAGAAATAGAAAATTTTCTTAAAGAGATTTTTAATAATATACCCAGCCATTTTCGGATTTTCTTTTAAACGTCTTATTGAATAATCGTACCAATTATCGCCATAAGGAACATAAACACGTATCTTATTGCCTTCTTGAATTAGTTGTTGCAAGATTTTTTCCATAGGAACTCCATATAGAACTTGAAATTCATATTGAGTTTTAGGAATATTGTTATCTTGGATCCACTGGTATAGACTATTAATTAAATATTCATCATGACCTGCAATTCCTATATAAGAACCTTTTTGTAATCCGGTTTGAACAAGTTTGATATAATTTTCTCTTATCTTTTCATAATCAGCATAAGCAATATCTTCGCTTTCTATATAAATACCTTTACAAATTCTACAATTAAAATGTTCATTAGCTAATGTATTTAAATCATCCATAGAACGATGCATGTATGCTTGTAAGACAATTCCAATATTAGCATATACTCCCAATGCTTCTTTATATAATGTAATTGTTTCAGAGGTGTAAGGAGAATTTTCCATATCAAGACGTAGAAAATTATGATGTTTTTTAGCTTTTTCAGTTAAAATCATCAAATTTTTCTTAACAATATTATACCCAAGATCTTGTCCTATGTGGGTTAATTTAATTGATAGATTTGCTTGTAAAGATCTAGAGGAAATTTCATCATATAAATTTGCATATTTTTCTGTAATCTCTCTTGCTTCTTTTTCTGTCTTAACATGTTCTCCTAGAATATCGATTGCAATATCATATCCTTGGTTATTTAAATTCTTTACAGTTAATAACATTTCATCATCTGTAATGCCTGCAATGTAAGGGGAAGCAAAGAGTTTGATAAAACTTTTTGGTAAAAAAGGAATGATTTGAATTAGCAAATTATTTATTAATTTCATACCGAATAAATTTAACAAATAAAAAAATCAATGAAAGTAGTATTAATCATCGGTGGTGCAGTATCAGGATCTACTGCTGCTCAAAAATTAACAGAGCATGGTATTCGATGTGTAATTGTAGATCAGAATCGTTTACCCTATGGAAAAATTGAAGACGGACTTCCAAGATGGCATGAAAAACAACGTCTTAGTGAGTATGCTAAGATTGATGAGGTCATGGCTAATGATTTGGTGGATTTTATTCCTCTTACCAAAATAGGGGATCATATTAGTTTTAAAGAAATTTATGACATAAACTGGAGTTGTGTTTATTTTGCCAATGGTGCTTGGATAGATAGATCATTCCCAATTAAAGGTGTTGAAGAATTTTCAAACTTTTACTACCAAAATCCTTTTGTATACTGGTTTAATCATTATCACGAACATGATTATAATGGTCCTGAGATAGTTATCCAAGATGATATATTGGTTGTAGGAGGTGGGCTTGCTTCAATTGATGTATGTAAAATTACTCAGTTAGAACTCGTAAAAGAAAAAATAAAATCTAAAGTAAAAAATGTTGATGTTATTGATATGGAACACAAAGGAATCCCAAAATATCTAGAAGAACATAATATTGACTATAATAGTCTTGGGATTAAGGGAACAACCTTGATATATAGGAGAGACATAGAAAATATGCCTCTTACAACTATTCCATCTGATGCTAAGCCTGAGATGGTTGATAAACGCAGACAAGCACGAAGAAAGATTTTAAATAATACCCAAGAAAAATTTTTGTTTAATGTATTAGAATGTACACAACCTACTGCCTTAAATATCGTAGAAGGGAATTTGGAAGGTTTAGAAATAATTAAAAATAAAATTGTAGATAATCAACCAATTCCAATTGATGATTCTAATCAAATTCTAAAAGGAAATATTATTATTAGTTCTATTGGTAGTTTGCCAGAGCCAATTGATGGTCTTCCAATGAGTGGATCTACTTATGATATTATAGATGAAGATTCTGGCAAATTTAATAATCTAGATAAAGTACATGGAATGGGTAATGCAATTACTGGAAAAGGAAATATTAAAGCATCTCGTGTTAGTGCCAGAACTGTAGGAGATTTAACAATTGATTTAATTCAGGATATTGATTCTGAATCAATAGAGCATATTGATGAAAGAATAAAAGAATGGCAAAATCGTTCATCTTATAATGGAAATTATTTTGAGTGGAAATCTAAAAAATAATTTTTTCTTAATTATTATATAGAACTCGACTATCTTTTTTATTATTTTCTCATCTCTACTTTACAATTAATGTTTAAGCTTAAAATAAAAAACGGGCACAATGTTAATATTGCTGGAAACCCAGACAAGAAATTTCTACCCACAAGACATCATAGCTCTGTTTCTTTATCGCCTGAAAACTTTCGTTATATAAAACCAAAACTTTTAGTAAAAGAAAATGATTCTATACAATTAGGTGATCCTGTTTTTTTTGATAAATTGAATCCAGAAATTAAATGGCCAGCCATTGCTTCTGGTAAAATATCTAAAATTGTTTATGGCGATAGACGTGTTATTAAGGAAATCATTTTTGAAGTGAATGATGAAAAGGAAAAATCTCTCCAACCGAACCCTCCGAATGGATTATCTTCAAAAGGGGAGGTAATCAATTATTTACTAGAAAAAAATATGTGGCCATTTTTAAGACAAAGACCATTCAATAAAGTGGCAAATCCTTCTGATAATCCAAAATCAATTATTATTAGTCTTGCTAATACAGCTCCATTAGCGATTAATCATCATTTTACTTTATCCGATCAGCAGGAATATATTGTTAGCGCTCTAAAACATTTAAAAGAATTAACCGATGGAAAGCTATTTCTTATTGTTAAGCCGGGGGAATTTACTTATCTATCTGATTTAGAATATATCGATTTAATAGAAATAGAAGGACCTCATCCTGCTGGGAACATTGGTGTAGTTCTTAATCACATTCAACCAATCAATAACAAAGATATTATTTGGACAGTAGAAGGACACCATCTTCCTATCCTTGGTAAAATATTTTCTGATGGTATTTTTGATCCTTCAATAACAATTAATATAGCGGGTCCTTGTGTAAAAAAACCAAGCTATATAAAAACAAGATTAGGTTGTCCAGTAGATATCTACTGTCAAGATAATCTTACAACAGATGATGTTAGAATTATTTCTGGAAATGTTTTAACTGGAAAAGAAATAAATCTAGATGGATATACAAATTTTTATGATTCATCTATATCTATTATCAAAAAATCATTTGAAAGATCATTTATGGGATGGTTACATCCAGGAGGATCATCTAAATATAGTATTTTCAATGCTTATATTGGTGACAATAAAAAACCTTATAGATTTACCACACTTCAAAATGGAAGTGAAAGAGCTTTTGTTCCTATTGGTGCATGGGAAAAAGTGTTTCCTATGGATATTTATATTAATGAGCTTGCAAGAAGTATCGTAGCTAATGATGTTGATGAAATGGAACAATTGGGTATTTATGAATGTGATGAAGAAGATGTAGCTCTTTGCTCATTTGTTTGTCCAAGCAAGACGGATGTTGGTGGAATTATTAGAAAGGGTTTGGATTTAATTTATTTTGATGGATAATATGAATTTCTTAAAAAAAATATTAGAACGATCAGAAAAATTATTTGAAAAAGGAAAATTCCTATCATGGGCTCATCCGATATGGGAAGCAACTGATACGATTCTATTTTCTACTGATAAACAGACAAGTTCTGGTCCTCATATAAGAGATAATATGGACATTAAAAGAGTAATGTTTTTTGTAGTCATTGCCTTAATTCCTTGCTATTTATTCGGAGCTTATAATATTGGTTATCTAAATGCTATGGCAACAGATGTATCAAGATCTATGTTTGAAAATTTTATTTTTGGTATGTCATATGTGTTGCCAATATTAATTATTACTTTTATATCAGGAGCAATTTGTGAACTTACTTTTTCTGTTATTCGTAGGCATGAAGTAAATGAAGGATTTCTTGTTACTTGTGCGTTAATTCCTCTGACAATGCCACCAGATGCTCCTTTATGGCAAGTTTTTATTGGTACTGCATTTGGGATTATCATTGGAAAAGAAATTTTTGGTGGAGTTGGAACAAATATTTTTAATCCAGCATTAACGGCTCGTGCTTTTATGTATTTTGCTTTTCCAACTAAGATGTCAGGTGATAGAATTTGGGCTGTAGGACCTGATGGATATACCGGAGCAACTGCGTTATCTATTCCAGCAAATCCTGTTGAATATGATACAGCATCTAATTTATTTAATCAAGCAACTCAATTTGATTTTTCACTATGGAATATGTGCTGGGGTTTAATTCCAGGTTCTATAGGAGAGACAAATAAAATATTAATTTTACTTGGAGCGATTTTTCTAGTTTATATTGGAATTGCTTCTTGGAGAACTATGGTAGCTTCAGTGATTGGATTATTTTTTACTGCTTCTTTATTTAATATTCTTGCTGGTTTTTCTACTAATGCCATGTTGACAATTACACCGTTGCAACACCTTTTAATTGGCAGTTTTTTATTTGGTGTAGTTTTTATGGCAACTGAGCCGGTGACATCTGCGCATACTAACAAGGGGAAATGGATATATGGTTTTATGATTGGAGTATTGACCGTAATTATTAGATCAGTTAATCCAGCATATCCAGAAGGAGTCATGCTTGCCATTCTTATTATGAATATGTTCGCTCCATTGATAGATTATTATGTCGTAAAATCTAACGTAAATATGAGACTTAATAGAAATGCATAGCAATAGATATACATTACTTTTTGTTTTTATCATAACTGTTGTTATAGGAACTTTGCTTTCCGTTACTAAAGAAAATCTAAAAGATAAACAAGAGGATAATCTCAGAGCTGATGTGAATAAGACTATTCTTCGTTCACTTAACTTTTCAGAAGAAGAAAGTGATCCATGGTCTAATGAGAAAGTTGAAGAAATATTTAATAATAGTATTGTAGGATTGTGTGTTGATTCAGAAGGCAATAAAATTGATAATATTGTATTAGAAGAGATTGATATTGAAAAAGATATTGAACGATTGCCAGTGTATCTCAAGGTTGTTAAAGGTGAACTACAAGGTATTGCTTTACCAATTGCAGGGAAAGGATTGTGGTCTACAGTATTTGGTTATATTGCTTTAGGGCCAGATCTAGATACAGTGTTAGGCATTCAATTCTATAAACATGGTGAAACTCCTGGATTAGGGGGTGAAGTTGAAAAAGAGTGGTTTACAAACAATTTTATTGGTAAAAAAATTAGAAATGTTGATGGCGAAATTATTGGGATAAAAGTTCTAAAAGGTAAAGTGGACTATAGTAAAGAAGATGCCATTCATCAAGTTGATGGAATATCTGGAGCAACAGTTACTTCAAATGGTGTAACTATATTTTTGAAGGATGATTTAAAAAGATATGAAGCATATTTAAATAAAATAAGAGAAAATGGAATTATTTAGTACAGAATCTAAAAAAATTGTTACTGATCCGTTAAATATTAACAATCCTATCTCTTTGCAAGTATTAGGTATCTGTTCTGCTTTAGCAGTGACTATAAGAGTGGATCAAGCAATTATCATGACCTTCGCCGTAATTTTTGTACTATGTTCATCTAATGTTGCGATTTCTATCTTAAAAGACTATATACCAAGTCGAGTTAGAATTGTAATTATGCTAGCGATAATTGCAGGGTTAGTATCCTTCGTTGATGAGGTACTTAAGGCATATTTATATGACATGAGTAAGCAGTTATCAGTGTTTGTTGGTCTTATTGTTACTAATTGTATTATTATGGGCCGTGCTGAAGCCTTTGCAATTAAACATGGACCATCAAAAGCATTTCTAGATGGATTAGGAAATGGTTTGGGTTATGGAATGATGATTATTCTTGTATCATTCTTTAGAGAGTTATTTGGAGCTGGTACTATTACTTTACCAGATGGTGGTGCAGGGTATATATTATTTTCTATTGAACGTGACGCTAGTTGGTTAATTAATGCAGGATATGAAAATATTGGATTATTGGTATTATCACCTGGGGCATTTTTTATCCTAGGTCTTGTTATTTGGGCACAAAGAGAAATTGCTGGTCTTGAGGAAGAAGAATAATGGGCCTTGAACATTATCTAAGCATTTTTACAAAGGCAGTTTTTATTGAAAATATGGTTTTAGCATATTTCTTAGGTCTTTGTTCATTTTTAGCTATCTCAAAAAAGATTGACGCTTCTATTGGAATTGGAATGGCGGTAGTTGTTGTTTTGACTATTACAGCTCCAATTAATTGGTTTATTTATGAATATCTTTTAGGTAAAGGTGCATTATCGTGGATTAATCCTAAAAATCCTGAACTCGCTAATATTATTGCTGATATTGATTTATCATTCTTAAAACTTATTGTATTTATTGCTGTTATTGCGGCAGCAGTTCAATTAATTGAAATGTTTTTAGAACGATTTTCACAAGCCCTTTATAATAGTTTAGGAATTTTCCTCCCATTAATTGCTGTCAATTGTTCCATTTTAGGAGGATCAATGTTTATGGTAGAAAGAGAATATTCATTATCAGAAACACTGGTATATGGTTTTGGTTCTGGTGTTGGTTTTTTATTAGCAATTCTTGCATTAGCATCAGTTCGATACAGACTTCGTTATTCTAATATTCCACCTAGATTAAGAGGCGTTGGAATGGCAATGATATTAACTGGATTGTTATCTATGGCTTTTATGGCTTTTTCTGGAATTGATTTATGAGTGAATTTCTTATGAGTGAGTTTGGTCTCACAGTCCTGTTAGGGATTGCAGTTTTTACATCAGTAATATTTATATTGGTGATTGTTGTTAATACTCTTTCAGATTTATTACTTCCTCAAGGGGAAGTAAGTATTATAGTAAATAATGATTCAGACAAAGCTCTGAAAGTTCAAACTGGATCTACTGTATTGTCAGCATTGGCTTCTCAGAATGTTTATCTACCATCTGCATGTGGAGGACAAGGAACTTGTTCTCAATGCAAGTGCCAAGTTATAGAAGGTGGTGGAGAAATTTTAACTACAGAAAAAACCTATATTAGTAGAAAAGAACAAAAAGATCATTGGCGTTTAGGATGCCAGGTAAAAATTAGAAATGATATGAAGATTCAAGTACCTGATGAAATTTTTAGTATTAGAAAATGGGATGTAACTGTTCGTTCAAATGAAAATGTAGCTACTTTTATTAAAGAGTTAATTTTAGATTTGCCAGAAGGTGATCCTATAAAATTTGAATCGGGTGGTTTTATTCAAATTGATGTTCCAAAATATAAAGATATTGATTATAAAAATTTTGATATAGAAGATATATATAAAGAAGATTGGGATAAATTTGATGTTTGGCAATATAAAGCAAATAATCCTGAACCAGCATTTCGTGCATATTCTATGGCAAATCATCCAGCTGAAGGAAATATGATTATGTTGAATATTCGTATTGCATCTCCACCTCCTGGGCAACCTAATCTTCCACCCGGGATTGCGTCATCTTATACTTTTAATCTGAAAGCAGGGGATAAAGTTACGGTTTCTGGACCTTATGGTGATTTCTATATTAAAGATACTGATCGAGAGATGGTTTATATTGGAGGTGGAGCTGGAATGGCACCTCTGAGATCACATATTTTTCATTTGCTAGAGACTGAAAAGACAAAACGAAAGATTTCGTTTTGGTACGGCGCTAGATCTGCTAAAGAAATGTTCTATGATGATGAATTTAAATTGTTGGCAGAAGAGCACGATAATTTTACCTACCAAGTTGCATTATCGGAGCCACTAGAAGAAGATAATTGGGATGGTCCAACAGGGTTTATTCATCAGGTAGCATATGATATGTATCTTAAAAATCATGATGATCCAACAGAATGTGAATACTATTTGTGTGGACCGCCTATGATGATTGATGCAGTACAGAATATGCTTTCAGATTTAGGGGTTGAGGAAGACATGATCGCTTTTGATGATTTTGGCTAAAAAATATTCATTACCCTTATGGCTATTCCTTTTTTGCCTGTTTACTATTCTCTTTATTAGTTGTGGAGAAAAAGAATTTTATGAATTTAGCGGGAAAACAATGGGAACAGATTATTCCATCAAATATTCTGCTACACTTCCAAATCAATCAAACAATAAAGACAAAGTTGATCAACTTTTAGAAGACATTAATAACCAGATGTCGACCTATATATCTGATAGTGAAATTTCTCGTTTTAATGCATTTAACGATACTACCTGGTTTGCTATTTCTGATGAATTCTCATATGTGGTAACTTCTTCTTTTAAATATTATGAAATTTCGAATGGTTTGTATGATATTACTGTGATGCCGCTAGTAAATTTATGGGGATTTGGTCCAGAAATATTTCTAGATATTCCCAGCAAAACTCAAATTGATAGCGTTTTACAATTTGTTAATCAAGATTTAATAGAAATTGATGGTAATAAAATCAGAAAAAAAGATCCGAGAGTACAAATAGACCTTAGTTCTATTGCTAAAGGATATGCAGTAGATAAGATTATTGAAATTTTAGACTATAAAAATATTATGGTTGAAATTGGAGGGGAAGTTAGAACTGTATCAGATGGGAAACTTTGGAAAATTGGAGTTAGTACTCCATCAATTAGTAATTTTAATAATGATGTTGAATATATTATCCCAATTACAAACCATTCTATCGCAACATCAGGGAATTACAGAAATTTCTACATTGATGATGATAAAAATTTCTATCATCATGAGATTAATCCATTATCAGGATATCCAATACAATCTAATTTAGGATCTATTTCAGTACTAACTAATACATCTTGTATGGAGGCAGATGGATTATCTACTGCGTTATATATGATGGATGCTAAAGAAGTCAAAGATTTTTTAGATAAATCTAATTTTGAAGGACTAATGATTGTTCAAAATGAAGATGGTTCTTTTGAGAAAATTTTTTCTAATAATTTTCCAAAAAACTAAGTTTAATCTTCACATTTTTCTATATCTCCACCGCATATTTCACAGCCATCTGGAGAATTCCCACATCCTTTTTTGAGAGGTCTATTTTTTAAGATTAATCCAAGATTCATCAGTAAAAATGAGAAAATTAATATTACAATAACCAATAAATATTCCATTGTTTCAATTTAGAATATTTATTCGATTTTCATAAGTTTTTATATCTCTTTACTTTAAATTACTCGCATGGAATTATTGAATCATCCAATTAGTATTATAAGCTTGCTTATCTTTGTTATAGCATACGGTTTTGTAGTAACTGAAGAGATTACCCATCTAAGGAAATCAAAACCAGTTTTATTTGCTGCAGGAATGATATGGGCGATGATAGCATGGATAGGAGCTAAATATGATTTTTCTCACTCTGTTGAAGATGCTATTATGCACGCATTTTCTGAATTTTCTCAATTAATGCTTTTTCTACTTGTTGCAATGACTTTTATTAATTCAATGACCGAAAGAAATGTATTTGAAAAACTAAGATCTAAATTACTTGCGCAAGATTATTCTTATAAAAAACTATTCTGGATTACTGGATTTATTGCATTTTTTCTTTCTCCAATAGCAGATAACTTGACAACTGCATTAACAATGTGTGCCGTTGTAATGGCTGTTGGAGTAGGTAATAAAAAATTTGTTAGTATCAGTTGTGTTAATATAGTAGTTGCGGCAAATGCAGGTGGAGCATTTAGTCCATTTGGAGATATTACAACACTAATGGTTTGGCAGGCAGGTATGGTAGAGTTTACCAAATTTTTCTCGCTCTTTTTGCCCTCCTTAGTGAATTATATAGTTCCAGCATTCATAATGAGTCTATTTATTGATGGTTCTTCTGAAAATGTTAAAAATACTCCTGTTCAATTAAAACGTGGAGCTAAAACTATCATTATTCTTTTTTTAACAACAATATTTCTTGCGGTTTCATTTGAACAATTCCTTCATATACCACCTGTATTTGGAATGATGACAGGTTTAAGCTTATTACAGCTGTTTGCATATTATCTTAAGCGAACATACATTAGTGGTCCAAAAGTAATTTCTAGAGAGGGTACTGATCAACCATTTGGTGTATTTAAACAGATTGCGCAAGCAGAATGGGATACATTATTGTTCTTTTATGGAGTAATTATGTGTGTTTCTGGCTTGTCATATATTGGATATCTAGGATTATTATCTGATTCATTGTATTATGGAATAAGTTCCAATCCAGTAATCAGTTTTACTATAGCAAATTCTTTAATGGGTATTCTTTCAGCGCTTATTGATAATATTCCTGTAATGTTCTCTATATTACAAATGCATACCACAGAAAGTATGGTATTATCACAATGGTTATTGATAACTCTCACAACAGGTGTTGGTGGAAGTTTGCTGTCGATTGGTTCAGCTCCAGGTGTTGCCTTAATGGGTCAAGCAAGAGGTATGTATACTTTCTATAGTCACCTAAAATGGGCTCCCGCAATCTTTTTAGGATATATATTAAGTATCATAGTTCACTTGTTAATCTGGGACATTATTAAGATTTAGTAATGCGTGTTACCAAGGTTACAACTCGAAATGGAGATCAAGGAAAGACAAAGCTTGCACAAGGTGATTCTGTATACAAAAACGAACTTATTATCAATGCCATCGGTGATGTAGATGAACTAAATAGTGTTTTAGGGGTTTGTATTTCTTTTTGTAATGATAAAAATATTATCAATGAAATAAAAAATATTCAGAATGATTTATTTAATATCGGAGGACAAATTTCATTAAATGATCCGGATAAAACCATTCTAAAAAATGATTCTTTATCATTTTTGGATAATAGAATTAAAGAATTAAATGAATTGCTTGAACCATTAGAAGAATTTATCCTTCCGGGAGGAGACTCCTTTTCTTCAAATTTGCATCTAGCTAGAGCTATTGCTAGAAGATCAGAGCGAAGCATTGTTGATTTATATATCAAAGATTTAAATAATAACAATATCGTTAAATATTTAAACCGATTATCAGATTATTTATTTGTTTTATCTCGATTTTATAACAAAAACAATCATATTGATGAAAATATGTGGAAAAAATAAATGGAAATAGATTATAAAAAGATAAAACATATCATATCTGAAAAGAAAAAAATCTTCATTTCTACACATATTAATCCTGATGGAGATAGTTTAGGATCTGCTTTTTCTATGTATCATTATTTACAACAATTAGGAAAAGATTGTAGAATTATTAATGATTCTGATGTTCCAGAAGTGTATAGTTTTTTGAATAACAATAGTATCTTCGAACAAGTTAATGATGATAACTCGGCTTTTATTAAGAGTGCTGATTTAGGAATTATATTAGATATTGGTGATTTTTATCGTTTAGGAAAAGTTGCCAATATTGTTGAAAATACTAAAATTGAAACAATCAGTATTGATCATCATCCAATGACTGAAAATGATTTTTTTACCCATAATTTTATTAACTTGAATGCTTCATCTGTTGGAGAGATTCTTTATTCATACTTTTCTGACACCGATAAAGCTATTATTAATAAAGAAATTATGTTTGGTATTTATACTGCTGTCTTAACCGACACTGGTTCATTTAGGTTTAGCAATACAACTCAGTTAAGTCATGAAATTGCGGTAGATACTATGAAAATGGATATTAATATTTCAGAAATCTATCAGAATATTTATGAAAATTCTTCTGTTAGTAGAATTAAGCTTCTTGGTAATGTCATTCAGAAATTAAACTTTGATTGTAATGGCGAATTAGTATGGTTTGCATTGAACAATGATATGGTTAAAGAAGTAAATGGTACAAACCAAGATTTTGATGGATTCAGTGATTTTTTTAGAGGAATTAAAGGTGTTGAAATCTCTTTAATGCTTTATGACTTAAAAGGTAAAGTAAGACTAAGTTTCCGATCAAAAGGGAAATATAAAGTCAACGAAGTTGCAAAGAAAATGGGTGGAGGTGGACATCCTTTTGCAGCCGCAGCATTGGTAGATGGAAATTTTTCTGATGTGAAATCAAAAGTTTTGGACCTATTAGCACGATATATTAATAATCACAATGAAAATAATATTAGCTAAAGATGCAGGATACTGTTTTGGTGTTCGAGATGCTGTAAATAGTGCATACGACATGAGCAAAGAATATGGAGAAGTCTATATGCTCGGAGATATAGTACATAATGAAAGCGTAGTCGATGATCTAGAAAAAAATGGTGTTAAAGTTGTTTCAAATTTGAATCAAGTTCCAGATGATAAACCTGTACTTTTTAGAGCTCATGGTACTGCAAAAGAAGTATGGAAAGATGCAGAAAAGAAAAAAATGAATATTATTGATGCAACGTGTCCGCTAGTTCATGAGATACATAAAGAAGTTAAACAACTTGATAAAGAAGGTAGAAAAATTATTATAATTGGTGATCACGGACATGATGAAGTAATTGGAATTGCAAGTCAGGTTAAAGATGCAATTATTATATCTACTGTTGAGGAAGCAGCAAAACTCAAGAAAACAAAAAAAGCTGGAATTGTCAGTCAGTCTACTCAAACAATTGAAAATGTTCAAGATATTATCAGTATTCTCATGACTAAAGTATTTGATTTACGCTTTGTTAATACAATTTGTTTTCCTACAAAACGGAATCAAGAACAAATTAAAGAATTATCAAAAATAGTTGATTTGATGATTATTATTGGTTCATTTACTAGCGCAAATTCTAAAAGGTTAACACAACTAAGTCTTGAAAGGAACAAAAGTACATATCAAGTAACCAATGCAACAGAAATTGATGTATCTTGGTTTAAAAAAAATATAAATTCTGTAGGTATTTCTGCTGGTGCTTCGACACCAGATCGGATAATCAACTCGGTTGTAAAAAAAGTGAAAGATGTAACTAATACTACTAATAAGGAAACAATCTATGAGTAAAGATACCTTCAAAGTTAAAGTTGGATTAGCTGAAATGTTGAGAGGTGGAGTTATAATGGACGTAACCAACGTTGAACAAGCTAAGATTGCTGAAGAAGCTGGTGCTGTTTCTGTAATGGCTCTAGAAAGGATACCTGCCGATATACGTGCTGATGGTGGAGTGTCAAGAATGAGTAATCCTCAAATGATTAAAGATATTCAAGCAGCTGTTTCTATTCCGGTTATGGCTAAATGTCGTATAGGACATTTTGCTGAAGCTCAAGTTCTTGAAGCGCTAGAAATTGATTTTATAGATGAAAGCGAAGTATTAACCCCAGCTGACGAACATGCACATGTTTATAAACATCCTTTTAAAGCACCGTTTGTATGTGGTGCTAGAAGTCTTGGTGAAGCTCTACGAAGAATTGATGAAGGAGCTGCTCTAATCAGAACAAAAGGAGAAGCTGGTAGTGGGAATATTGTCGAAGCTGTTAGACATATGAAAATGATTGTCTCTGAAATCCAAGAGCTCAGGAATGCTACGAAGAAGAAATTGGAAGATAAATCAAAAACAATGAGAGTACCACTAGATCTGGTTAAATATGTTTCTAAAAATGGAAAGTTACCAGTTCCAAACTTTGCAGCTGGTGGAATTGCAACTCCTGCTGATGCTTCATTAATGATGCAATTAGGTGCTGAGTCAGTTTTTGTCGGTTCAGGAATTTTTAAGAGTAAAGATCCACAAGAAAGAGCATATGCTATTGTTGAAGCAGTTACTCATTTTGATAATGCCAAAGAAATTTTAAATGCATCTTATAAATTAAAAGATGCAATGAAGGGTTTAGAAATTTCAGAAATTCCTGAAGACCAATTGTTGCAAAAAAGAGGAGATTAGAAATGATTGGGGTCCTTGCACTTCAAGGAAATTTTTCTTCTCATATCCAAATTCTAAATAAACTTGGTCATGATTCAAAGTTAGTTAAGTGTTCTAAAGATTTAGAAGGAATCAATGGTTTAATTATCCCTGGGGGAGAATCAACAACAATAACTAAATTGATTAAAAGAGAAAATAAATTTGTAAAGTCTATTGAATCATTTTCAAAAAAATATCCTATTCTTGGAACCTGTGCTGGATTGATTTTAATGTCAAAGAATAGTTTTGATGATAAAGTTTTGAATTTTGGTATCATTAATATTGAATCAAAGAGAAATGCGTACGGAAGACAAGTTTATTCTTTTGATACAGATTTGAATTTAGATTATAATTCAAAAAATACTTCTTTTATAGCATCCTTTATTAGAGCTCCTAAAATTTCTAAAGTAGGAAAAAATGTCCAAGTGATTTGTAATCATGATGGTATTCCTGTGGCAGTTAAACAGGGGATGCATTTTGCTACAACATTTCATCCTGAACTACAAAATGAAACACTTATACATCAATTGTGTTTTGGAGATGGATAAATGGATTTAAAATATTTACCCTATATTAAATCTCCACAAGATCTGAAGAGTTATTCTAAGAAAGAGTTAGAAGCTATTTCTAGAGAATTAAGAGAATATATTGTTTCAACTGTAAGTGAGATTGGTGGACATCTAGCATCAACACTAGGGGTTATCGAACTTACTACTGCACTTCATTATATTTATAATGCACCTGATGATAAAATTGTTTGGGATACTGGACATCAAGCGTATGCTCACAAAGTACTGACAGGAAGATTTGAATCTCTCAACACCATTAGAAAATACAAAGGTTTAAGTGGGTTCTTGAAACAAACTGAGAGTGAATACGATGTTTTTGGTGCAGGACACGCTTCAACATCAATTTCTGCTGCATTAGGAATCGCATCTGCAAGAGATCTGAATAATCAAAATTTTAAAGTTATTAGCGTAATTGGCGATGGCGGATTAACAGGAGGTTTATCCTATGAAGCAATTAATAATGCTGGGAGTCTAAAGAAACAATTATTAGTTATTGTAAATGACAATGAAATGTCAATTAGTCCCAATGTAGGAGCTATCAGAAATTATCTCAGAAAGATTTCTACAAATAAAATTTATAACTATGTTAGAAGACAAATTGGGAAAATTTTAAATAATCTTCCAAAACAATTAAATCTTATTGGTGCATTTATCAAGAGAATTGAATCAAGCATTAAAAATTTTGTATTTCCTATTACAATTTTTGAAGATTTAGGTTTTAGATATTTTGGTCCTGTTGATGGACATAACATCAATGAGCTTGTCGATACACTGGATAGCATTAAAGATTTATCTGGTCCTGTTGTCTTACATGTTGTTACAAAGAAAGGCAAAGGATTAGAAATTGCGGAAAATGATCCAGTTAAATATCATGGAGTAAAAGCACAGGATGGAAATAAGGATCAATCGACAATAAGCCCATCTCCAATCTTTCAGAATGTTTTTGGATCTTTGTGTTGTAATCTTGCAGAAGAGAATAAAGATATAGTTTGTATTACTGCTGCTATGAAGGAAGGGACTGGTTTAGTAGGTTTTTCAGAAAAATTCCCAGATAGATTTTTTGATGTGGGTATTGCAGAAGCTCATGCAACTACATTTGCTGCTGGTCTTTCAACAGCTAAAAAAATTCCTATTGTTGCAATATATTCTACTTTCCTTCAGCGTGCTTATGATCAGGTCATACATGATATAGCAATCCAAAAATTACCAGTAATCTTTTGTTTGGATCGATCTGGTTTAGCGGGAGAAGATGGTGCTACTCATCATGGAGCATTGGATATATCATATATGCGCTGTATCCAGGGAATGACAGTTACTGCTCCTAAAGATGGAAATGAATTAAGGGATTTATTATATACTGCTATTGATAATAAAACTGGTCCATTTAGTATAAGATACCCAAAAGAGTCCTCTATTGCATTTGATGAAGAAATTTCTGGGGAAGTTCTTAAAATTGGTAGCTGGGAAGTATTAAATCGCGGAAATAATGTAGTAATCCTAGCTGTTGGATCTATGGTGAATAAAGCCATGGATATTGCAAAAAAACTAGAAAATAATAATATGAGTTGCGAAGTTGTAAATTGTAGATTTATAAAACCTATGGATACACATTATTTGAATGATTCTCTTAGAAATTTTTCTAAAATTATTACGCTTGAAGAAGGAGTAATAAATGGCGGTTTTGGAGAAGGGATTGCTGCGTGGTTATCTGATAATAAAGCTAAAAATGATTTATTAAATATTGGTTTACCAAATAATTTTGTTGATCATGGTCCAAGAAAAGTATTACTTGAAGAAGTTGGTTTAGATTCTGAATCTTTAACTGAAAAAGTTTTAAGTTTTATCAATAGTTAGTTATGAGTAGAAAAAAAATTACAAGAAAATATAATTTTGATACTATTAGCGGTAATAAACTAAAAGAATATTATAGTTCTAAAGATAATGATATTAATCCTGGAGAATTTCCATATACTCGTGGAATTCATAGTAGTATGTATAGAGGAAAATTATGGACAATGAGGCAATTTTCTGGATTTAGTACTCCTGAAGAAACCAATGAGAGATATAAATATTTATTAAAAAAAGGACAGACTGGTCTTTCTGTTGCATATGATATGCCAACATTAATGGGCTATGATCCTGATCATGAATTATCAGTAGGTGAAGTTGGTGTTTGTGGTGTCAATGTTTCTTCTCTTGAGGATATGGAAACATTATTTAAAGATATTGATTTGGAAAAGATTTCCATATCACAGACAATTAATGGTCCTGCAATTATTTTATTTGCTTTCTATGTTGCATTGGCAAAGAAAAATAAGATAGATATTAGCAAATTAAGGGGAACTTTACAGAATGACGCTCTAAAAGAGTATATTGCTCAAAAGGAATGGATTTTTCCTCCATCTCCATCTGTGAAATTGGTAGTAGATGTAATTGAATTTTGTTCTAAAAATATGCCTCTGTATAATCCAGTATCAATTAGTGGTTATCATATTAGAGAAGCTGGTTCAACTGCGGCACAAGAATTAGCATTTACTTTGAATAATGGATTTACTTATATAGACGAATGTTTAAAAAGAGGTTTAAAAATTGATGATTTTGCACATCGATTATCTTTCTTCTTTAATTCCCATATCGATTTCTTTGAAGAAATTGCAAAATATAGAGCTGCTAGAAGAATTTGGGCAAACAGACTGAAAAGCCAATATAAAGCAAAGAATGAAGATTCATTAAAGTTGAAATTTCATACTCAAACTGCAGGCTGTTCTTTAACAGCACAGCAGCCTGAAAATAATATTGTAAGAACTGCATACGAAGCAATGGCTGCTGTATTAGGTGGCACAAATTCATTGCATACAAATTCTTTGGATGAAACATTAGCTCTTCCTTCTGAAAAAGCGGCTAAGATAGCATTAAGAACTCAACAAGTTCTTGCATATGAAACAGGGGTTGCAAGTGTTGCAGATCCTTTAGGAGGATCATGGTATCTTGAAGATCTCACTAATCGAATTGAGGAAGAAGCAAATCAATATTTTGATATTATCAAAAAATTAGGTGGGACAGTTAATGCTATCGAAGAAGGATATTTTCAAAAAGAAATTGCTCATTCTGCATCAATATATCAAGAATCGATAGATACAAAGGATAGAATTATTGTTGGGGTGAATGATTTCATTGAAAAAGATGAAAAACTTGATATTGAAATTCTAAAGATTTCTAAAAAAGCTCAAAAAATCCAAGAAAAAAAGATTGAAATGTTAAAAAAGAATCGTAATCCAAAAAACTTAGATATAAAAATGAAAAAATTAAGAAATGCTTGTGAAAATAATTTAAATTTAGTTCCTTATTTAGTTTCAGTTGCTGAAGAAGGAGCAACAATTGGAGAAATTGTTGAAGTAATGAAAAGTGTTTATGGAGAATGGGAAGAATCAATTGGTATTTAAAACATGAATAAAATTTATACATCATTGATATTAGTTTTTGCTTTAGCTGTTTTGTGGACCATATATCTTACAAATATTAAAGAAGATGAAAAAATTGCTACTCGTTATTATACAATCAAAGAACTTATTTTAGAGGATCAATCAATTTCTAGTGTTAAAGTAGGAGGTCTTATCAAACCAAATTCAATCAATATTAGTGAATCTAATAGACTAGAAGTATGGTTCTATGTATATCAAGGAGAAGATAGTTTGCAGGTATATTATAATGGAACAAGACCAGATCTGTTTAAGGATGATGCTGAAGTTGTAGTTGCTGGAAAGTTTGATAATAACTTGATTATGGCAACTGAACTTCAAACAAAGTGTGCTTCTAGATATGAAGGCGATTTAAAAAATACAAATACTATATAATGATATCTCAAATTGGAAGTTTAGCCTTAAATATTGCGAGTGGCTTAATTTTATCTACTTTTTTCTTTTTATTCTATTATCGTTTTACAAAGAATAAGATTTTTATCGATTTATCTGAACGTGCTATTATTGCTACATGTTTATCTATAATCTTATCTACAATTTGTCTCTTGAATGAATTATTGATTAGTAACTTTAATTTACAATATGTAGCACAGTATACAAGTTATGAAACTCCTATGTTCTTTAAAGTGACATCTTTATGGGCTGGTCAGGCAGGTTCACTACTTTTTTGGTCATTTATTATGTCGATATATTCATTAATCTATATCTTTTCTACCTTGAAAAGAATCAAAGAACTCAAATATTCTTCATATTTAATTCTTGCTTTTATCTTTGGCTTTTTTCTTATCTTATCAAATTTCATAGCAAATCCTTTTGAACCGGTTTCCTTAGATATTATTGTTCAGAATGGGAATGGTCTAAATCCTTTGTTACAAAATGTAACAATGGCAATACATCCACCAATTCTTTATCTAGGTTTTGTTGGTACTAGCATTATTTTTGTGATGACATTATCTGCTTTGATTGCAAATGAAATAAACTACAAATGGATTAGTTCTATAAGATTATGGGCACTTATTATTTGGACATTTTTGTCAGCAGGAATTATCTTAGGTGGCTATTGGGCATATAATGAACTTGGATGGGGTGGCTATTGGGCTTGGGATCCTGTAGAAAATTCTTCTTTAATGCCTTGGCTTATGTTAACTGCATTTATTCATTCATCAATTATACAAGAAAAAAGAGGCATGCTAAAAACATGGAATGTTCTTTTAGCATCTTCAACATATTTATTTGTGATTCTTGGAACATTTATTACCAGAAGTGGAATTATTTCGTCGGTCCATTCTTTTACCGCTGAATCATTGGGTCCTTTGTTTTTTACTTTTCTATTATTGTTAATATTATTGACAGGTTTTTGGTTCTTCAAACGATATCATTTATTACAATCAAGAGATAAAATTGAATCTTTTACATCAAGAGAAGGAGGATTTTTATATAATAATCTAATCTTATTGATCATGTGTTTTATTATCTTGTGGGGCACTCTGTTTCCCATTATATCAGAAGCTTGGGATGGAAATAAAATTTATATAGGTGCAAATTATTTTAATCAGTTAAATGTACCTATAGGGATTGTGCTTTTGTTCTTGATGGGAATTGGACCTCTATTATCTTGGAAAAATACGTCTAGTTCTACATTAATTTCCAATTTTAGCATCCCAATGATTCTAAGTTTTATTTCAGGATTATTCTATATGATTTTTACCGACGAATTTAAGATCTATCCGTTTATTACATCGATAGGGATTGTATTTACATTGACATCAATTATAGGAGAACTGAAAAAATCATTTAAGAATTTATATAACAACAATAACTCAATTTTTGAGACAATTTCACAGCTTTTATCAAAAAATCGTCATAAAAATGGAGGATATATAGTTCATATTGGTATAACATTATTATTTGTTGGATTTGTTGGAAGAGCATTCGAAGTAGAAAAAGAATTTGTACTCAGCCCAGGAGAAGAAATTTATTTTGCAAATCATATATTTAAGCTGAATAATGTCACAAGTGAAGCTAGGGACAATCATTATGCATTTATTAGTGATATGGATGTCGTTGATGAAAACAATAAGTATCTAACAACTTTATACCCTGAAAAAAGAATTTATTTTTATTGGAATCCAGATCCTGATAAACGTCAGCCTCATAGTGAACTAGATATTTATAGTACAATGAGTAAAGATATTTATTCTATATTTTCATCATATGATGCGCAAAAAAATGAAGCATATTTCAAAATTATGATTAATCCTCTTGTTAACTGGGTATGGATTGGAGGTATCGTAATAGTATTTGGAGCTTTGTTTGCATTTTGGCCATCTTCAAGGAGAAACTATGGAACTATTTAATCAAATTTTTATTTTTTCATTTTGTTTGATAATTGTTTTGTATGTTTTCTATCCGTTATTAAAAAAATTGAAATAATGTTAGAAGTAAAAAATCTTAGCAAATCCTTTTCAAACCTTTGTGTTATTGATAACGTTTCATGCACATTTAAACAAGGAGAAATTATTGCACTATTAGGTGAAAATGGATCTGGAAAAACTACCATGTTGAAATGTTTAGCCAATATTATCAATATTGATCATGGTAAGATTAACTATAACAATAATCAGTTCGTTTTTATTAATGATAAGCCAAATATATTTGGAGATTTGAATATGAAAGAAAATCTTAAATGTATTTTATCTATTTATAATCAAAAAATTAATTTAAATAGATATAATAAATTTATTACAACTTTAGGATTAGATAATATGCAATCCGTTCCTTTAAAATATTTTTCAACAGGAAATCTTCAACGTAACAAGCTATTAATTGCATTAAATCTTGATTGGGAATATTTGTTAATTGATGAACCATTTTCTAACTTGGATAGTAATGGTTTCTCTGTTTTTAAAACGATTTTTTCGAAACTAAAAATTCAGAATAAGACTATTTTGTTTTCAACTCATAATCTTTCAAGTGTTTCTGATATATGTGACAAATCAATTAATATAAAAGATGGGAAAATTCATTATAATGATTAATCTAATTAAAAATGAATTTTTCTTTGAAAGAAAATCATCTAATAATCTATTTTATATGACTTTTTTTTCTTTTTCATGTTTGGCAATTATGTTTTTTGCTCTTCCACCATCAAAATTATATGATATTACCATCTTATCTGCATTTTTCTGGATTATTGTATCTTTAGTTTCTATTAAATTAATTGAGAACTCTTTTGTAAGAGAGAAAGAATATGGTATTTATGACTTAATTTATTCGTCTCCAGTGGAAAAATTTATGATATTTATAGCTAAAGTAACCGCATTCTCGTTGATATTACTTGGAATAGAAACATTTCTTCTTTTGGGATATATTTTAATTTCTGAGACAATAACGATTGTATTAGCTTTCAAAGTTTTAGTTCTTTGTTTATTGTCAAATGTGGGATTGCTTAGTCTAGGAATACTGGTTTATCTAGTTACTAGTTTAAGCAATATTAGAAGTTTTTTATTTCCTTTAATTTTATTTCCTCTGATTGTTCCTATTCTTATTCATTCATCTAACGTATTCATTTTAACTATTCTAGATGAAAAAATATCTTTATATAACGAATCAGGTTTCTTGTTATTAACTTTTGCACTTGTTTCAATTATTCTTGGTATCAATTTTTTTGATAAACTAGTTAAATACTGATGAACTTAGCTTTATTTATATTATCCATAATTTTAATGGCCTTCAATTTAGTTTGGATTGTTTCTTTCACTCCAATGGTACCTGACCAAGAATGGGCACAAAAAATATTTTATCTACATGTACCTTTAGCTTGGGTTGGTTTCTTGTCTTATTTCTTTGTGATGCTTTCGGGCGTATCATATCTTGGTTCTAGAAATCTGAAATACGATAGAATAGGTCATGCAGCAGCTGAAATTGGCACATTATTTACTGGTTTGGTATTGATAACAGGCCCTATCTGGGCAACTCCTATTTGGGGGCAACCTTGGGTATGGGAACCAAGATTGATAACAACTCTAGTTTTATTTCTTATTTATATAGGATATTTTATTTTGAGAAATGTTGGTTTATATAGACAGAGAGTAGCACTAGTATGTGCTATTGTTGGTATTATAGCATTCCTAGACATTCCTATAATTTTTGCATCAGTTAATTTTTGGGCTGCGGAGATTCAGTCTCATCCTCAAATGGGAATGTCAAAACAACCTTCAGGTATTCTATATCCTTTTTTATTTTCTTTATTTGCTTTTACGAATCTTTTTTTTACTATGTTATTTTTCAAAATAAGAGTTTTATATTCTAAAGATAAGAAGGACAACTATGTTTAGTTATTTGAATTATTTTTTAGCAGCATTATTTATTGTATTTTTTGCAATTGTTGCTTGGTTTATTTTTAATATTAAAGCATTAGAAAAAACAGACTAGATAAAGGGGAATTTTAGAAGAAAAATGGAAAGAAAAATTGTACATGTAGTAGGTACGGGAACAATTGGTGAACCACTAATTGGAATCTTATGTGAGCAAAAAAGTAATCTTGGGATTGATGAAATAACGTTTCACAAACATACTCCATTAACGAGTGATAAACCAAAAGTGCAAAATTTGATAAAAAAAGGAGCAAGATTATCATCTCTTAAAGAGAAAATAGATGACTTTAAAGCAATTGGTTTGGAACCTGAATTTACTATAGAAGAAGCTGTTGCAAGAGCTTCTGTAGTGATTGATTGTACTCCTAAAGGATTCGGCCATGCTAATAAGAAAGCATTCTATGAAAAATATACTGATAAAGTAAAAGGCTTTCTTGCACAAGGGAGCGAAGATGGTTTCGGAAAAAAATATGCAAGAGGGATTAATGATCATGTAATTACAAAAGAAGATCAGTTTCTACAAGTTGTTTCGTGCAATACTCATAATCTTGCATGTTTAGTTAATACAATTGCTTTAAGCGTTGCTCCAGATAATCTTTTGAGTGGTAAATTTTTATGTATCAGAAGAAGTAATGATATTAGCCAAACTGGAAGTTTTGTTCCTGCTCCTACGGTTAATGATCATGATGATAATATTTATGGTACCCATCATGCAAGGGATGCAGTAGGACTATTTAAAACAATGGATCTCGATTTAAATCTTTTTTCTTCTGCATTAAAGATAAATAGTCAATATATGCATGTTGTTTGGTTTAATCTTGAGTTAAAAGAGCAAACCGATAGAGAAAAAGTTTTACACTTACTTCAACGAGATAAGAGAGTAGCATTGACAGAACACCATTCAACAAATACAGTTTTCTCTTTTGGTAGAGATCAAGGCCAATATGGAAGGATTTTAAATCAAACAGTTGTTGTTGAAGATTCTATTAATGTCAAAAATGGAAATGAAGTAACAGGATTTTGTTTTACCCCTCAAGATGGAAATTCTATCCTATCAAGCATTGCTGCCACTGTAAGATTCCTCAATCCACACTCTTACCAAGATAAAATTAATTCCTTATCTAATTTCTTTTTTGATAGAATCTAATGTTTCAATACAAGAGAATTGTTACAGAACTTTTAGAGGAAAATACTTATATACTCTACAATGAAGATAAAGAATGTATTATAATTGATCCTGGATATGGTTTTGGATTGATTGATTCCTTTATTTTGTCAAATAATTTAAAGCCATTAGCAATTTTGGCAACTCATGCTCATATCGATCACATTGCAAGTGCTTCTAATTTTATTGATAAGTATAATATCGATTCATATGTATGCGAGAATGAAAAACTTATCGCTGAGAATTTTCACAGAGCTGTAGATTATTGGGGAATGAGTGATGTCATAAAAAAACCCAATGTATCTCATTGGATTAAAATTGATCAGACAAATCTCCAAATAAGTAATTTTAACTTCTCAATTATATTTAATCCTGGGCATTCTCCAGGAAGTGTTAGTTTTGTGATAGAAGATTTGGTTTTTTGTGGAGATTTGATTTTCAAAGGTTCAATTGGTAGGACAGATTTGCCTCTTGGTAATCCTATTGATATGAAACAATCGCTTAGTTTTTTTGTAAATTCTTTTGAACAGGACTGTAAACTTCTTCCTGGACACAGGGAAGAAACAACTTTACATGAAGAATTAAAGTATAATCCTTTTTTAAGAGATGAAGAATAAGATTATTAATAAAACCAAAGAATTATCCTCAAAAAATAGTCATCTACACTTTTTATTAGCTGTTTCAGGTGGAATGGATTCAATGGTTATGTTGGATTTTTTTAATAGAAATCAGTCTCAATTAAATTGTAGGTTATCTGTTTGTCATGTAAATCATAACTATCATGCTAAAAGCTTGAAGATGTCGCAGATTGTATCTGAATATTGCAATAAAAATAATCTTGAATATTTTAACGTCGTACTTAAAAAAAGACTATTAAAAAATAATGTGGAATCACAACTAAGAAAGAAGAGATACAATGAATTAGGGAAAATACAGAAGAAAATTAATGCAGATTATATTCTTACTGCACATCATTTTGATGATCAAGTGGAGACAGCTTTGATGAGAATCTTGAACTCATCTAGTCTTGAATCAATTATGGGTATTAAAACTCTAAATAATGTAGTATTTAGACCAATGATCGATGTTTCGAAAGAAGAAATTAAACTGTATGCTAAAGAACACAAGATTAATTACGGTATGGATCCAACAAACAACGATCTATCTTTAACAAGAAATTTTTTGAGAAAAAAGATAATTCCTTTATTAGAAAAGATTAAGCCAAATCTTAATAATCCTTTCAAAGATTTAGAGGATAAGATTAGTGATGTGAATGATTTGCTTGATTTTTCAACAAAAGAGTTTATTAATTCTAATTATGTTACAATAAATGGAAAAATAACTTATATACAAAAAGAATATTTCCTAAAACTTCCTTTTCTAATGAAAATTAATATTTTGAGAACAATAGTATCAGAAAAAAAGAAATTCTATTTTTCCAAAAATTTACTTAGGGAATTAAAGTTCTTCTTAAATAAACAAGTAATTGGTAGCACTAAGATTATTAATGATTTTCTTATTACAGTTGATAGAGAATTTATCGTTCTCACCTCAAATATAATAAAAGATGATATATATTGTGAAGTAGAAGAAGGAAGAGCAGTAGAGAATGATAATTTCTATTTTTGTTGGAATTATGATAAGAAACCTAAAAATTTTTCTAATAATTCTAATATTGAATATGTAGATGCAACAAACTTTAAAAGTCCATTAGTATTAAGAAGTATAAATAAAAATGATCAATTCAGTCCTTTAGGAATGAATGGAACAAAAAAAGTTAATGATTATTTAACTGATAATAAGATATCTTTAATCAAGAAATCAAAAATATTAGCGGTTTGTAATAATAATGATATTATTTGGGTTGCAGGAGAAAGAATAAATAATAATTATCGATTAACCAAAAATAGCAAAGTAATTGCTAGATTGAATTTCTTGAGGAAATAGTTTCTTTAATAACCATTTTTATTAAATTTGTGCCCTATGCCAAAAACAAAAAAAAGAACAAAAAAAAATTTAAAGCCGAAACAAAAACCGAGCAATTCTAGTCCATTAATATGGATGGCAATCCTTTCCTTTGTGATCTTTGCGTTATATGTTCTTCCTAACGATATGAATAATGAAGTTGAAATTTCATATAATTCCTATCAACAAAAATTATCAAATAAAGAAATAGAAAGTGCTACTATCGGAAAAGATAACTCCTTCCATGGAACATTAGAAAAAGAACAGAATCTTGAGGATAAAAATGGAATTACTCATAAACAACCTACAACAAAATTTGTAGCTTATTTACCATCTGACTATTCTGCACAAATAGAATTATGGGAAGAAGCAGGTATTACATACAATTTTGAAGGAGAAAAAATTAATTGGACTAGTTGGTTATTAGGATTTGCACCTTGGTTGCTTTTAATTGCATTTTGGATATTCATGATTAGAAGAATGCAAAACACAAATAGTGGGATGAACAATGTATTCAGTTTTGGTAAAAGTAAAGCAAAAATGTTTTCTTCGAATCTTCCAAAAGTCAAATTTTTAGACGTTGCTGGTTGTGTAGAGGCAAAAGAAGAGCTAGAAGAAGTAATTTTATATCTTAAAAGTCCTAAAAAATTCCAAAAACTTGGAGGAAAGATACCAAAAGGCGTTTTATTAGTTGGTCCTCCAGGGACCGGCAAAACTCTATTGGCTAGAGCCGTTGCGGGAGAAGCAAGTGTTCCATTCTTAAGTATTAGTGGAGCTGAGTTTGTTGAAATGTTTGTAGGAGTTGGTGCTTCGAGAGTAAGAGATTTATTTGAACAGGCAAAGAAACATGCTCCTTCAATTATATTCATAGATGAATTAGATGCTGTAGGAAGACAACGAGGTGCTGGATTAGGCGGAGGACATGATGAAAGAGAACAAACATTAAACCAACTTTTAGTAGAGTTAGATGGTTTTGAAAATAATCACAATGTAATTGTAATGGCTGCTACTAATAGGCCTGATGTTCTTGATTCTGCATTGTTAAGACCAGGAAGATTTGATCGACAAGTTGTTGTGGATATTCCTGATTTAAATGGAAGACATGACATTCTAAAAATACATACAAAGAAAATCAAAATTAATTCAAAATCAGTCAATTTACTTGATATTGCAAAAGGTACACCAGGGATGGTTGGAGCTGATTTAGCAAATCTTGTTAATGAAGCAGCATTACTTGCATCTAGAAAAAGAAAGAAAAGTGTTGATAATGAAGATTTTGAAGATGCAAAAGATAAAGTTATTATGGGGGTTCAAAGAAAGAGTATGATTCTTTCTGAAGATGAAAAGAAAATTACTGCTTATCATGAAGCTGGCCATGCTGTTGTTGCTCTTTTTACACCTGAAGCAGATCCTGTTCACAAAGTAACAATTATTCCTCGAGGAAGAGCTCTTGGTGTTACTATGCAACTACCTTTAGATGAAAAACACGGATATTCAAAAAAATATATTACAGGTAGGCTTGCTGTGATGATGGGAGGCAGATCTGCAGAAGAAATAATTTTTAATGAAATTACGACAGGTGCTTCAAATGATATTGAAAGAGCAACAAGTATTGCTAGAAAAATGGTTTGTGAATGGGGAATGAGTGATAAGTTAGGTCCAATGTCATTTGGTAAAAAGAATGAAGAAATTTTCTTGGGAAGAGAAATACAATCACACAGAGATTATAGTGAAAAAACTGCTCAAGAAATTG
>CAZSGU010000003.1:0-46826 GCA_964606555.1 uncultured bacterium
TCTTCCTCAACTGGAGCTTCTTCTTCAGGTTTATTTAGATCTATAAATGCATCTACTGCAACACTTATAGAATCTATTTCGTCAACAGATAACTCTAATTCATCAACAAGAACTTTTTTCTTGGCTGATAAATAATCTGCTACTGAAACAATATCAACTCCTGCGAGTTTTTTAATTACTGCTTTTTTGATACCTTTTAAACTATCTAAGTCAGTTTTTTGATTTAATAATACTTCCTCATATTCTTTCTCGGTATATGCATCAATAGTATATCCAGTCAATTTTGCTGCTAGATTAATATTAACACCGCTTCTACCAACTGCACTTTCAAGTTCTCCCTCGTTGAAAATAGCAATACAATATTTTCTATCATCGTCTATGTATAAATCAATTGGTTTTGCTGGAGAGAGTGCTCTTGTAATAAAGATTTCAGATCTTTCAGTAAAATTAACAATATCAATTTTTTCGTTATTTAATTCTCTAACGATTGCTTGAATACGACTTCCCCTCATTCCAACACAGGCTCCCACCGCATCAATTCTTTTGTCAATAGAATGAACAATAATCTTACTTCTTTCTCCAGGTTTTCTTGCAATCCCTTTAATTTCAATAATTCCATCTTCAATTTCTGGAACTTCCATTTCAAATAATTTATATAAGAACAAATCATCGCTTCTTGAAATAATGATATCTGGTCCTTTAGGTGTTACGTCAACAGACTTAATAAGAGCTCTAATAGTATCCCCTCTTCTAAATCTTTCTGAGAATATTTGTTCATTACGTGGCATTCGTAGTTCAGTATGTTCAATATTAACAAAGGTATTTTCTCTATGAACCTGATGGACGGTTCCTATGACAACTTCACCAATTCTTTGGACATAATCTTCGTATATATATTGTTGTTGTACTTCTCTTGTTCTTTTGTTCAAAAATTGTCTAGCATTTGAAATCAATCTTCTACCAAATCTTGCAGGATCAATGACTTCGACAAAAGTATCTCCAAGCTTTAAATCAGATAATTCTGGTTCAAGCTCTAAAGCTCTCTCAAGAGTAATCTCAAAATGATCATCATCGACATGATCAACAATTGTTTTTTCAACATAAATCTCTATCTCACCCTTATCAAGATTAACAATAACACTGCAATTGTTTGAATCCCCTGTTTCTTTATCAATAATAAATAAAAACAAGTCTTCAATTATCGTTCCTAGTTCAGAACGTTCAATATTTTTCTCTCGAGCAAGCTCAATAAAAATGTCAATTAAATCTCTATTTATCATATACCATCCTTATTTTTTACTATAACAAAAATGGGCCGTAGCCCATTCAAAATACCATTGGAATATATTTATTAAAATTCGTTTAAACAAGAAAACTTAGTTGAGCGCTGATGCCATCCCATATGTATGCTCAAACATTTCTTGATAAGCGTTACTTTCAAGTTCAATAGCGTCTAAGATTTCTAATGCTCCTTCTTTATTGTTATCACTAATCATACGTCTTGCTTTAAGAATAGAAACATAATTTTTTTCGGTTTGAGAATTCGTAGCTTTTTGTGCTGAATCAAAAAGACGCATTGCTTTTTTGGAATCTGTTTCCATGCGTGCCAACATAATATATGCTTCTGTTTTTAAGTTTGGATATTCAAGGTTTTTTACTGATTCTCTTAGAAGATTAGATGCTTTATCAGTATCGTTATTAATAAATGCAATTCTTCCAAGATAAAACTTGGCATGATCTGCTGATTTGGTTCCATTATAATCTTCTACTATGATTGATAATTGAAGCTCTGAATTGTCAAAATCTCCTCTTTCAAGATACACTAACGAATTACTAAGCTGCTCATGTGCTTCTAACTCTTTTTTATCTACTGATGAATTCCAGACGGATACCAAAACAAATCCTACTACAAAACTGACTAAAAACATGTTTACAGTTCTTTTGTTCTCCGTATAATAGGTACTAATTTTTTTTAAATAATCTTCCATTACCGTTATTTCCAATAATCAAATAGTTGATATAGTTTTGGTTTAATTTTAGATGACAATTTACTACTAGAAACGGTTTTCGTAACATCTTTTCTTAGTTCTTTTTGTGTCTGTATATCTAATTGTGCAAAATCATTACAATCCTCTGAACAACAGCCATTATATGTTGTTTTACAATTATCACATTGAATAAATAGAATATGACATGCATCGTTTGCACAATTCGTATGTGAATCTGCTTTTTGTCCACATTGATGGCACTTTCCAATTACATGGTTAGTGACCTTTTCTCCTAGACGATTATCAAATACAAAATTTTTGCCTATAAATCTTGATGGAAGGTTTTCTTTCTTAATATCATGTGCATATTGAACAATTCCACCATCAAGTTGATATACTTCTTTAAATCCTTGTTTTAGAAGATAAGAACTCGCTTTCTCACATCGAATACCTCCTGTACAATATAAATGAAGTTTTTTATCCTTTTTATCAGCTAATAGTTTCGCTACTTCAGGAAGCAATTCTTTTGAACGATCTACATCTGGTGTAATTGCCCCTTCAAACTTTCCTACTTCGCTTTCGTAATAATTACGAATATCTACTACAATAGCATCTTTCTGATCAATAGAGGCATTAAATTCTTGTGCTGACAAATGTTTCCCCACTTTATTCATATCATAAGTATCTCTGGGTAGATTGTATGCAACAATTTCTTCTTTTACCTTAATAGTTAATTTTAGGAACGATAATCCTTCTTGGACTGCTTTTTTAAGCTTAATTCCCTTTAAAATAGATGATTTATTGATATAATCCTTAAAACTGTCCCATTTATGATCAGGAACGCTAATTTGGGCATTAATTCCCTCTTCAGCGACATATACCCTCCCTAAAATCTTTAAATCGGATAAATCTTGATATAATTGATTTCGCAATGTTTCTGGATCATCAATTACACAATATCGATAAAAAGAACACGTAATACGTTGAAAAGATTCTTTATCTAAATCTTTTCTTAACTCAAATTTTGATTTTTTGTTAAACATGATTGGATTTTAATAGAAAAAGGATTGGTTATCAATCATTTTAAAGAACACTTTTAACATTGTGTAATTTGTTGGTATTGCCTTTATATAACGCATACTGAAATCCTTTCTGGATGGATGCATACCCAATACTTCCATCTTTTCCTAATGCAATATATCCAACTTGTAATTTGGTTTTACCGCCTTCTTGTTTAATAATACGATCAATTGCTTCCTTGCAGGCTTCCATGGCAGAATATCCGTGTCGCATTAATTCTACTATTAAAAAACTCCCACATGTTTTAATCACTAATTCTCCAACACCGGTTGCACCCGCAACGCCTACTTCATTATCAACATACATTCCTGCACCAATAATTGGGCTATCTCCTACACGTCCATGTAATTTATAAGCTAAGCCGCTTGTTGTACATGCGCCTGATAAATTGCCTTCATTATCTTGTGCTAATGAAGTAATCGTATCATGATCATCATTTGGTCCCCACGAGTCTTTAATATTGTTGTTTTTCTTCCATTCTAACCATCCTTTTTTTGATTTTTCAGTTAGAAGGTTTTCTTTTTTGAATCCATTTTCTAATGCAAACTTTAAAGCACCTTTGCCTGCTAACATTACATGATCTGTTTTTTCCATTACTTTTCTTGCAACAGAAATTGGATGTTTAATATTTTGTAAAAATGCAACAGCGCCTGCATTTCCATCTGAATCCATGATACATGCATCCAAAGTAACATTTCCTTCTCGATCAGGTCTCCCGCCTAATCCAACAGATTGATTTTCAGCATCTGCTTCGGTCACTTGGACACCTGCTTCTACTGCATCTAATGCCGAACCACTCTTTTTTAATATTTCCATTGATACTTCATTGGCCGGTATTCCATGAGACCATGTTGAGATTACAATAGGATTGTTTTTATTTACTTTCATATTCTTATTTCCCGCTAAAAGAATAGGGCTTGCTAATCCAGCTGCTCCTACTTTGATAAAATTTCTTCTTTTCATAACATCATAATTTAGGAAAAAAAAGAGCCTACCAACTATACAATTGATAGGCTCTCTATAATCAAAATAAGATTAATTCAAATTAATCCATTGTTGTACTTAATTCTGGTCTAAATCTCCAGGTTTCACTCCAAATCCAACTCCATCCACCTCTGACTTTGGAATCTAAATCTGAATCTTCATCATACATTTTTTGAAGTGTTTCTCCAAATTCTGCTTGATGTGGACCTAACATCTCAGACATAGTCATGTGAGGTGTTGAATATGAATACACTGAAACATTTCCTCCTAATGTTTTTGTCATTGCTACCCAAGGTCTTTTGCTATCACTTTGTTTTGCAATTTCATTGAATTTTGAAAACACATATTCTGTATTCGCAGTTCCTCCTTGTTGAACTCCATAGTAGTATACTGTAATAAAATTTGGAGGTCCTTGATTGTTAACATTAGCACCATCCACAGTAGGCATATTTCTACTTAAATCTGGACGAATTGTCCAAAATTCCATACCTCCAATTTGTTCAATCATACTATCATTCCATTTATCATATGGAACTGGATCATGATTAGACATAGCATCATATACACTATCTACTATATCTAACGGAGTTGGCCATTGAGCAGCTGCAACTCTTACATATTTTCCAGCATTAGGTCCATTCACAATTGAAAATGTATTTACGGCTCCCAAACCTGTATGAGCCTTATTATGATAGGTCATTGCTTTTTCAAAATCAGCTACTTTTACACCTTCTTCAACACCTAAGACAGTCTGCATATGATATGCCTGTCCAAATGCTAAAGTAGAAAAAATAACTGTTATTAATAGTTTTTTCATGATTTCCTCACTTTATTGTTAACATTATTAAAGATTAAAAATATTTCCTCTCTCTACTACATTAAACCCATTATAAATTATTTTTTTGTATTCATTTGAATTTTTGTTTAAAGCAGGATTTGTATGGTTAAGATGAATAAAATGTATAGAATTTCTATATATTGAATCTTCAAAAATTTCCATTGTTTCAATGATAAATGGATGCGGGATTTTTGACATATCTCTACCTGGTAATTCATTAATATCATAAAAAGTACCATCAAGCAAACTATAATCATTGTCTTCTACTAATTCTTTAATACTTGATTCCCATTTATCCCACTTATCAATATCAGGAATGAAAATTAAAGATTTATTAGGGCCTTGTACTTTATATCCTACTGTTTCTGAGTATTCATCGCGGTGCGGTACTAAAAATGGAACAATAGATAATCGTTCGTTTAATTGCACTACCCCATTATCGTTAATCTTGCGAATTAATATGTTACTTAACCTAACCAATTGATTCCAAGGACCATTTGTTTCTAAAAATTGCTTCATTCTTGGCATTGCATACACAAGAACCTCTTTTGCCCCCATTACTTCTTTTCCAAGATGAATCAGTCCAGTATAGTGACCAATATGTGCATGAGTCAGAAAAACACCTTCTAAACTATTATCTGATACACTATTAAGTTGAGAAGCCAAATCTGGTGTTGCATCAAGAATCCATGTTTCATTTGTTTTTGGATCTACAATAGCAATGCTTGATACTTTTAGATGTTTTTCAGGATTATCCCATCTTTCTTCACAACATTCTTTTAAACACCCAGCATGTGGGGCTCCACCATCCTGCGCAACTCCTAACACAACAACATAGGGATTAGTAGAATTTTCTCTCGAATTTATAGTATTGTCATTCGGAAAGTTAGCGGCAAAAAATATTGCGAATATTAATAGGAGAAGTATATATTGGTAATTCTTCAAGACAGATTGTCTTAACCGCCTAATTCATCAGATGCGATAGGTCTCTTGTCAATATACATTTCATCGATTTCAGCTTGGTGTTTTTCAGTAACAACTTTACGTTTGATAGATAACTTAGGAGTCAATTCTCCAGCTTCAACTGTCCATTCTTGAGGAATTAATGTAATTTTTCGAACTGATTCATAACGAGAAAACTTGCTCATAGCTTCTTCAACAATCTCATTATACATATCATAAGTTTTTTGATCTGCACAAAGACTTTCATAATCCATTGATTCCATGCCATTCTTTTCTGCCCATGCAATCAAATTCTCTTTACTTGGAACAACCAAAGCAGAAATAAAATTTCGATCATCACCAATTGCTAAACATTGTTCAATATACTTATTTGAAGTCAAGGTCACTTCCATTGGTTGTGGTGCAACATTTTTACCACCGGATGTCACTATTAAACTCTTTTTTCTATCTGTAATCTTTAATAATCCATCTTCATCAAACATTCCAATGTCACCAGAATGGAACCATCCATCTTTCATAACTTCAGCAGTAGCTTCAGGTTCTTTATAATATCCCTTCATTACATTGTGTCCACGACATAAGATTTCTCCGTCTTCTGCAATCTTAACTTCCACGCCTGGAATTGGCTTTCCAACGGTACCATATTTAAAGAATTCAGGATGTCCTACGGTCATCACAGGACTTGTTTCTGTTAGTCCATATCCTTCTACGATTGAAATCCCAATACCGCAAAAGAATGATCCAACTTCTGGAGATAGTGCTGATCCACCGGAAGATGCAGCTGCAACTCTACCGCCTAAAATTGCTCTAAACTTACTTAAAACTAATTTGTCTGCTAAATTCCACTGCAACCCAAGTAGGAATGGTAATTTTTCATCCCTTTGAAAGTATGGTGCCGCTTTTAATCCAACATTAATAGCCCAATTAGCAAGCACTTTCTTTATTCCAGTAGCTGCTTCAACGCCTTCCATAATTTTTGCATGAATCTTTTCAAAAATTCTTGGAACAGCAGTCAAAAATGTTGGCCTAACTTCCTGAATATTAGGGACAACAAAGCTCATATCTGGTAAATTTTCTGCATAATAAATTTGCATCCCTGCATTAAAACAACCGTAATGTCCTCCCACTCTTTCAAAGCTATGTGCAACTGGCAGGAAGGATAAAAATGCTTTTTCTTCCATACCATATTTGTCTTGAATAAGATCAATTAATTCTCCAATAGATAACAAATTTCTACAAACATTATCATGAGTTAACATTACTCCTTTTGGAAGACCAGTTGTTCCACTTGTATATATTAAAGTTAACAAATCATCAGGTTGAACAGTTTCAGCTATTGCTTTAATATCATGAGTAGTATTATTTAAAGATACTATTTTTGAAAAATGAGTAGCATGTTCACCGGAATAGCTTTCATCCATAATAATAATTTTATTTAAATGACACTCATCATCGCTTAATAGTGGTAAGATTTTATCTAACTGTTCTTTGTCTTTAACAATAGCAATTTTACTTTCAGAGTGTTTTACAACATATTGTGATTGTTCAGCAATAAGAGTTGGGTAAACTGGAACAGAAACAGCACGAATGTGTGCGATAGCAAAGTCAGAAGTACACCACTCAGGAGAATTTGTTCCAACAATTGCTACTTTATCATGTTCATTAATTCCAAGATTCTTTAAACCGTTTGCAAAACCTTCTACGCGTGCTTGCAATTCGTTAAATGTTTGCCCTTTCCATTGACCGTCTTTTTTAACAAAGTATGTTTCAATATCTTGGTTTTCGGAAACAACTCGTTGAAACATTTGAGGAATAGTGGTAAAAGTGGCCTCTACTCCTTTGTAACCTGGATGTGGATTCTTGCTCATGATTATATCATTGACAAAATAACTACTTTAAGCCAAATTAGTCAATTGTTTTTGCCGGGGTGGCGGAATTGGTAGACGCGCTGGTCTCAAACACCAGTGAGGATTTCCTCATGTCGGTTCGAGCCCGACCCTCGGTACAAAAAAAAGGGCTTTGAATAAAGCCCTTTTTTTTCAATTATGTTAACTTATTAAAACGTTATTACTTTTTCTCCGCTTCTTCTTCTGGAGGAAATACTTCATCAGTTAATTTCTTAACTTCTTTCTTCAACTTAGTAATATCTCTTTGATTATTACGTATCTTTCTATTCAGATTTTCTTCTACTCCCTCAAGATCACGTTCAACATTCTTTATCTTCTTTGATAAATCACGATCAACGCGTTTAATTTCATATGCTAAATCATCTATTAAATCTCCAAGTGAATCAGCTTTTGCATAAATCAATTTTGTGTTTGCAAGAATCATTTGTCTTCCTTCTTGGATTTTCTTCCCTTGACCAATATTATCAAGCTCAACATTCTTAACTCTTTCTCTAAATTCTGTATTGACATCGTCTACATGTTCTTTATGATCAGCTTCTAGTCTTACCATTTCTTCCATTGCAGATTTCGTTTGAAAAAATGAACCAGCAACTGATACAACAAGAAATAACATGAGGACACTTAAGACTTTTTCTGTGTTAGTTAACATATTGTATTATCCCTTTCTTTGTTTTGAGATGATTGAAACTAATAAATGAAACTTCAATATGAAAACTTTTTTTTTATTAATTCGGGATTTTTCCGATTCGGTTTAGTCTTGGAATATAATTATTCAAATTAATCGAAAACCATGTAATAAGTGGTTGCCCAAGAACATGGCTCTTTGGAACAAATCCCCAGAATCTTGAATCTTCACTATTATCTCGATTGTCTCCCATCATCCAAAAATAATCTTGCGATAATGTATAGGTTTCAACCTCACTAATTGGTTTTCCGTTAATATATAAATATTGTATATGTTCTTTTTTAAATCTATCAGACCAAGGCGTAATTAATGTAGCATTGGTACTTGGAAAATAATCTTTATAGATACTTTTATCACCAGTTCTTCTTTCGACATCTCTTGGGCTAGTATTGGTAAACATTAAAGAATTTTCACCAAAAATATATTGAACTTGATTGCCTTCATATAACAATAATGGAAGTACTAGTTTCCAATCCATATTCTCATCTAAGATAAATGAATCTCCTTTTTTTGGGATGGTAATTTCAGGATATTGATCTTTATTCCCTTGTTTGCCAAGAAAAATATCAGGATCAATGACTTCGCTTGATAGATAATTATTTATAATAAATTTACCGCCTTCTGGCAATGGAACAAGTTCTCCATTCACGTATACATTCTGATCTTCAATTTTTACAGTATCTCCTGCAATTCCAATACAACGTTTTACAAACTTGTACACTGGATCTCTAGGATACTCAAATACAACTACATCCCCTCTTTCCACTTCTTTAAATGCAGGAAAACGATATTCAGGAAGAAATGTTGGAATGCTAATTGCGCTAAAAGGAATCCATATTTTTTCTGGCACTTTCATTCCATAGATATAACGACTTCCGATGAGGAAATCTCCTTTTAAAATATTCTCTTCCATACTACTTGTTGGAACAATATAGGCTTCTACCACTGTTTCTTTTAAAAACAAGATGATAAGGATAAGTATCAATATTGACTTTACTTCAGCAATAAATTTATTCATTTGTTTATCATCCTAGATATAGGCTTAAAGGTTTGACGATGTATTTTTGTAAAAGAAAATTTTTTCAATGCTTTACGATGATTTGGGGTACCATATCCTTTATTATTCAGAAAATCATACATCGGGTAAATATAGTGAAACGAACGCATAATTTCATCCCTCGTAACTTTTGCAATAATCGATGCTGCCATAATAGCAGTTATTTTTTGATCTCCTTTTATAATTCCTTGATTGGTAATTGGAATATCTAATGCAAATCCATCCACCAATACTTTCTCTGGTTGTTTAGGTAAATCATTGATAGCATCAATCATTGCATGTTCGGATGCAACCTTGATATTGTGTTCATCAATATAACTATTCCACTTAATTCCAACCGCAATAGATAACGCATCTTTCATTATCTCTTTATACAATATCTGTCGTTTTGGTTCCGATATTTTCTTAGAATCATTTAATCCCTGAATGTCTCTTTTTAAGATGACTGCTGCTGCAACTACAGGTCCAGCCAATGCCCCTCTTCCTACTTCATCTACCCCAGCAATTAACATAGAAATAAAATTAATAATAAAATTGATGTTTACTTTTAAAAATATTTTTTAAAATGTTGTCATGTCAAAACAAAGATACGCCTTAATAATATTTGGAATTATCGGAGTTGTACTTTTGTTTTCTGGGGTCCATTTCTATGATAGTGTCTGGTCATTTCCAGGAAATCTATTAGGCGAAGATTTTCTAAAAAGTTTTCCTATTGCAAGTATACCACTAATGGTGTTTGCTTTGCTTGGAACTGGAATTTATATGACATTTAAGTTAGGATTTCCCCAATTAAAACATGTATTACATGGAATTAGGGTAACCCGAGGAGATTATGATAATGTAGAAGATGAAGGCGATTTAAACCATTTCAAGGCTCTGTCTACAGCGTTAGCAGCAACGGTTGGAATTGGAAATATTGCAGGAGTAGCAATTGCAATTTATTATGGTGGTCCAGGAGCATTGTTTTGGATGTGGATTACTGCATTTTTTGGAACAGCATTAAAGTATTCAGAGTGTACATTAGCGCTTCAATATAGAGAAACCGATCAACTTGGAAATACCGCTGGTGGCCCTATGTACACTATTGAAAATGGATTAGGACCTAATTGGAGATGGCTTGCTGTGGCATTTGCTTCCTTTGCAATTATTTGTTCTTTTTTTACTGGAAATGCTATCCAATCCTTTACACTCACTGATCAATTATATAGTCAATTCTTACCTATATTAGGAGCAGAACATGTACTAATGGAAAAATCTATACTCGTTCCTGGTGTATTCGAACCTTCTATCTTTCAAATCATTTTTGGTATTATAATTGCAACTATTGTTGGAATGGTCATTTTAGGCGGGATTAAACGTATTGGGACCGTAACTGCATACCTAGTACCAATTATGGCTGTCATTTATGTTTTTGCTGCGTTTTTCATTATTGCAAGCAATTATGATAAAGTAGGCCAATCGTTTGGTACTATCTTTCGCATGGCCTTTAACCCTCCAGCAGAAATTGCTGGTATTAGTGCAGGTGCATTCATTGCTTTTCTCAATACAATGATGATGGGAGTAAAACGAGGGTTATTCTCTAGTGAAGCAGGACAAGGATCTGCTGCTATTGCGCATTCAACTGCAAAAACGCCATATGCAGTTAGAGAAGGAGTTGTAGGCCTTTTAGAACCATATATTGATACCATCATTATTTGTACTTTAACCGGATTAGTTATTATGGTAACTGACTCTTGGCATTATACACAATTTTATGGTCAAAGAATTGATGCTTCTATTACACAAGATCTATGGATGAACAGCAGTGTATTAACAAGTTACGCCTTTGCTCAAGGCATTCCTTTTGGAGATAAAATTGTGACATTGGCGGTAGTATTGTTTGCAATCTCAACTGCAATTAGTTGGTCATTTTATGGAGACAGAGCAACAGAATATCTTTTTGGAATCAAAGCGATTCCATTCTATCGTTATTTTTATGTATTTATGGTATTTGTTGGTTCTACTTTAATGTTGGAAGCTGTGTGGGTTTTTGGTGATGCTGCTCTAGGTTTTATGACATTTCCAAATCTGATTGCTATTATACTGCTTAGCACCAAGCTAAAAACACTATCTAACAGTTATTTTGAGAAATATTAATTATTTAAGATTTAAATATTTTTTGACATCAGAAACAACGCTCTTCATAAGTTTTGCATCATTTTCTAACAATAATCTGACTTTTTCTCTTCCTTGGGCCATTTTTTCTTCTTTGTAAGAAAACCATGAACCCATCTTAGTGATAATACCTGCTTCTAAAGCGATATCTAATACATCTCCACTATAAGATATTCCTTTTCCATACATAATATCAAATTCAGTCTTTTTAAATGGTGGAGCTACTTTGTTTTTTACTACTTTTACTCGTGTTCTATTCCCAATCATATCGGTTCCAGTTTTAATTGCAGCAATTCTGCGAATATCTAATCGAACAGATGCGTAGAATTTTAAAGCTCTACCACCAGGAGTTGTTTCAGGACTTCCGAACATTACTCCAATCTTTTCTCTTATTTGGTTAATAAAAATAACACAAGTATTTGATTTGGAAATTGGTCCAGATAATTTTCGTAATGCCTGAGACATCAATCGTGCTTGTAATCCCACGGTAACATCCCCAATTTGTCCTTCTAATTCTTTCATTGGAACCAGTGCAGCAACAGAATCTATAACCACAACATCTAAAGCTGCAGTTTGTACTAATTTCTCTAAAATATCTAGTGCTTGTTCCCCTGAATCTGGTTGAGAAACAAGTAGATCATCTGTATTACATCCTAAATTCTTTGCATAGATAGGATCTAGTGCATTTTCAGCATCAATAAATGCAGCACTTCCTCCATTTTTCTGACATTGTGCTACAACATGTAGCGCTAAGGTTGTTTTTCCAGACGATTCAGGTCCAAAAATCTCAATCACTCTCCCTCTTGGAACTCCACCAACACCCAATGCCATATCTAATGAAAGAGATCCGGTTGAGATTGCATCCACTGTTAATTTAGTATCTCCACCCAATCGCATAATAGAACCTGCACCATACTCTTTAATGATTTGTTGTTCTACTGTTTCAATTGCTTTGTGTTTCTTGTCTGACATCTTAATTCATTCCCCTATATTTCAATTCTTTTCCAAAAGTTTCCTTAGTTCATTTAAACATAACACCACAGTAAGTTGTCGATTAATTTTACGATTTGGTGTCAAATTGTACTGTTTAATATAGACATTATTTTTATAAAATATTCCAACAAATATTAAGCCAACTGGTTTTTTTTCGGTTCCTCCCTTTGGCCCCGCTATTCCAGTAATACCAATCCCAATATCGCTCTTTAATTTCTTTGCAATCTTAGATGCAAGCTCTGATGCTACTTCTTCACTGACAGCACCATGTTTGTCCAATAAGTCACTATCTACCCCCACAACGTCTCTTTTTAGAGCGTTGCTATAACATACTACTCCTCCATTAAAATATTGAGAACTGCCTGATAAATTTGTTAGTTTTGCACTCAACATTCCAGCAGTACATGATTCTGCAGTTGCAACCGTTAAATTTTGTTCTTTTAATTTGTCTGCAACTATTTTTTCAATTGTATCATTATTAAATCCATAGACATATTTACTAATTCGATTTACGATTTGATCTTTTAAGCCTAAAAGCGATTGATGATTGCTTGTTGTTAACCTAATATCAACTCCCAACATACGATGTGGCAAGAAAGCAACATCACAATTTTTAGATTCAATTAAATCAACAATCTTTTCCTGTAAGATTGATTCAGGAAGTCCTGTAGTACGAATAGTCTCACAATGTACTTTTGATGTTAATTTTTTTTCTAAGTGAGGCAAAATATAACTTAATATCATTCCTTCCATTTCTTTTGGTACGCCAGGCAAGGCAAAATAATTGGATCCATCTTTTTCAAAATGCATTCCCCTTGCGGTACCAAAAGAATTATCAATCATTTTGACCTTATCCCCTTTATGTGCTTGGTTACGATTCAAGGTTGGAACCTTCATATTAATTGCTTTAAAACGTTTTTCTAATTCTTTCCAATATTCTTCATCAAAAACAGGACTATCGCCAAAATATTCATACAATGTTTTTACAGTAATATCATCAAGGGTTGGACCTAATCCCCCTGTTATAATGATATGATTACAATCCTGTGATAATTCATCAAGAGATTTAGTAATCATATCAGCATCATCTGCAATGGTCTTTTTAACATGGACTTTGAGTCCAATTTCTAATAATCGTTGACCAATCCAGGCAGAATTACGATCAATCGTAAATCCGCTTAATAATTCATTTCCAATGGTTATAATTCCAATCTTCATCATAGAATCCATAAATAAATACTTAAAATAGATATAACAATAATAGAACTTAACGATCCTGCCACTAAATCGTCTGCCATAATTCTCATTGGTGAATCAATAGGGTCAGTATCAAATTTTTTCCACCACAAAGGAGCATTTTTAGGATCTTCGCTCCAACCTACAGGTCCGATTTTGCTAATATCAAAAATTCGAAACAGAACAAACGTTAACACGAATAGTAATTCTTGATTATTAATATAGTTTGGGAGATCGAAAGAAAACCCTCCAAAAAACGAAGAAAAAAGCCCTACAATCATAATAGCGAATGACATCCCAGCGATTTCGTCTAATACAAATTCTTTTGGATCTTTAGAATCGAAGAACGATAATGATTTTTTATATAGATATCCAAAAGAAAAAAATGACATTATATATGTATACAATGCTATTTCACCGCTGATAGCATTTATCGATGAGTCTTCGAATATAATCACTAGAAATAGGACAAATAAAGAAGCCCAAGTTCCTCCTCCTGGCAATCTACCTAAACCAAAAAGGGTAACAATTTGATAAGCTATCTTGTTTTTAAAATCCATTTTTAGCCACATAATGCATACCTGTTGCTCCTGCATATACTGCATTTAATCCCATTACTAAATCAATTAATTCTTGAGTGGGAGATGCAACTAGAATAAAGATCACAGCAAGATGTTGAAATACGGTTTTGAATTTTCCATATTTTGAAGTAACTAAAGGTCGATTTTTATTGCGTAGATATTGACGATAGAATGTAATTAAAACATCACGTCCGATGATAATGCTATATGCCCATACTGCTATTAGCCCTTGATATAGAAATACGGTTAATACCGCAGTCATCAAAATTTTATCTGCCAATGGATCAAGGAAATTGCCCCTCTCATTTACCAAATCATATTTTCTTGCAAGATACCCATCAAGAAGATCACTAATGCTACAATAGATAAACAGAATAGATGCAATAACAAAATTATTTACAAAAATAAAATAGACAACAAAAGGAGTAACTAAAATTCTAGAAAAGGTAAAAAAATCAGCAATACTCAATTTAACTCTACTCTTTCTTTTATGGCTGTTGCAACTGTTTTATCATCAATGTATTCAAGATTGCTTCCCACCGGTAAACCAATTGCAAGACGTGATACTTTAATACTATGTTCTTTTAAAATTTTTTGGAGATACATTGCTGTTGCATTCCCTGATGTGCTTGGATTTGTCGCAATAATAACCTCTTCTACCCCATTACTGATTCGACCTAAAAGCTTATCAAAAGAAAGCTCTGATGGACCAATACCATCCAAAGGAGAAATTGCTCCACCCAAAACATGGTATAACCCATTATAGCTATGAGTATTTTGAATTTTAATTGCATCTTCAATGTTCTCAACAACGCAGATATGTTTTGTATTGCTAGCAGAACTGCAACTGCATTCTTTGTCTTTTTTGAGAAAAATCATTCCACAATTTTCACAAGTCTGCAATTTATCCCCAATATCTTCTAACGAAGACACTAAGTCTTTTGCAGTTTTATCATTAGAATGAATAATAAAATATGCAATGCGTTCTGCGCCTTTTCTTCCAATACCAGGAAGTTTTGTTAATGCTTCTATTAATTGATCAATATATGTTGCGATATTACTCATTAAAAACCTGGAAGATTGTCCATTAATCCGCCTGTAACTGATTTTAATCTTTTTGACGCTGTATCTTTTGCCTTGTCTAGCGCCCCGTTTGTAGCAACCTTAATTGCATTTTCGATTATATCTTTATTGCTACTAAGAAGTGTTTCATCAATGGAAACTTGAGTTGTTTTCATATCAGCAGTCATTCTAACAACGCATGAACCATTTGCGGCAGATCCTTCGACTTCAATCTGTTCTAATTCTTTTTTTATCTCATTCATTTGAGATTTCATGTTTTGTGCTTGTTTAAGCATTTCTTTCATGTTACCAAACATTACATTGTATCCTTTCCTTGAAATAACTCAACCACATCGTTTTGATTAATTGAATCATTATCTGGTTTTTCTTCAATCTTTTCAACTTCTGTATCTACTATAATCTTCACCCCTACAGAAGCATTAATCACTTCATTAATAGAATCTTTAATAAAACCTAGATTGTCATTTATTAGTTGTTGGTTAAATTCATTGCTGTCATAAGAAATTAATTCAAGATTATTTCCATTCATTTCTTTAATAATACAGTCACTTAATAGCGCATGAACTGACCCTCTTTCTTGTGATATTTTATCTAAAATTTTATCCCAAGAATCTTTTATTTGATCGGTAGTTACTCCTGATGTTTTCTTAGCTATTTTTTTTACTGTTTTTTTTGGAACACTGTTCGTTTTTTTAGGTTCTGGAACAGAAGGTTCTTCTTGTGGAACATTTGACTCTAAGAATTTTTCAATATCAACACTTTTATCAAATTGAAGAAATTTCATTAGTGTCATTTCAAATATCAGTGTTTGATCGGAAAAACGTTTAATAGATGCATACAATTCCGATAAACTATTGGAAATACGCACTAAATCTTTTAAAGACCAATCATATTTATTTTTCTTATAGAGTTTTTTTAATTCGGGAGATAGACCCATTAAATCTAGTCCATTCTTATAGTGCATCAGAGTCAAATTGCGCATATGATTAATTAACCCTTTGATGAGATCTTCAACAATATACCCTTTTTCTTTTACATGGTTAAGAATATTGACTAATTCTTCTCCATTTTTACTATGCAACGCATTGGTAATATCAAAATAAACCTCTGTTGGAATTACTCCCAATAAATCAATAACTATTTCATCTGTAATCTTCTTATCACTAAACACTAAAATCTGATCCAAAAATCCTAGAGCATCTCTCATACTACCATCAGATTTTGATGCAATTAAATCCAATGAAGAATCATCAATCTTGACAGATTCGGCTTTTAGAATATGTTTCAATCTATTTTTAATTACTTCGTTAGTGATTGGTAAAAAATCGAAACGTTGGCAGCGAGAAATAATAGTTTGTGGCACTTTATGGATATCTGTGGTAGCCATAACAAATTTGACATGTGATGGCGGTTCTTCAAGTGTTTTTAAAAGCGCATTAAAAGCTTGTGTAGTTAACATATGCACTTCATCAATAATTACTACCTTAAACTTTCCTTCTAGAGGTGCAAATTTAATATTTTCTCGTAATTCTCTTATTTCATCGATTCCTCGATTTGAGGCACCATCTATCTCAATAACATCCATTGATCTTCCTTCAATAATCTGCTTAATCACATCTGATTCAACATCATATTTAATAGATGGCTTATCTGATCCATTTAAACACATTGCAAGCAATCTTGCCGCTGTAGTCTTGCCAACACCTCTCGGTCCGGCAAATAAGAAAGCTTGTGCAATTCGATTTTTCTCAAAGGCTTTGATTAAAGTTTTTGTAATATGGTCTTGTCCTACAACTTCTTCAAAGTGTTTTGGTCGCCATTTTAGCGCTAAAATCTGGTAATTTTTACTCAATTGAATCCTTTTACTTCCGACAATTTAACAAAAGTTTTAAATTTTATAATGATAAATAATAAAAGATTCAAATAAATTAAACAAACGAAACAATAAGGTGGTAAATAATGCTCTACAAAAATCCAGATAATGCATTTCTTTTTCCAAATGAAGAAGTTATGGAAGAGGCTAGAAAAAATCATAATGATGGAAAACCTCTCATACAAATTAATCTTCTATCTTATCGTAAAACCGCAAAATATGAAGACGAAAGTTTAAACACAACATCAGGAAAAGAAGCTTATAACAAATATGCAAAAGTTGCTATGAAAGCAGTGACTAAAGTCGGTGGAAGATTTTTATGGTATTCCAAAGTACGATTAACAATGATTGGTCCAGATTTGCATAAATGGGATGATGTTGGCATTGTGATGTATCCTAATCTAGATAAGTTTATCGAAATGGCGAATTTTGATTGGTATAAAGCATCCTTACACCACCGTGAAGCAGGCTTAAGAGATACTCGATTAATAACATGTTATGATATGCCACGATCTATGCGATTTCAGCTTTGGCTTGCAAGATGGTTTGGAAAAATAATCTTTAGATAAAAAGTGCAGAATAATTTTCTGCACCTCTTATAAGTTTTAACATTTCGTTCAGTTATTTTGCGTAAGTCTCAGCTGTTTCTGACGAAAATTCAAAACATTCTACTTCCTCGTCGCCATTTACTTCAGCTGTATGACCTGGCAATACTTCGTAAGCATCTCCAGGACCAAATCTCTCTTCTGATCCATCATCGCCAAAGATTGTTATATCTCCTTTAGTGACAACGCCTAAATGGTGAGCTTGACAAGTCTCAGTTCCTGCAATTGGGCCTACACATTCTGACCAAGTCCATCCAGGTTGTGAAGTAAGTCTAGCAACTTTCCCTGATGGAAATTCTAGAAATTCAACTTTCATTTTATCTGGTTCGCGCAATTCGTCAGGATTGCCAAAGTTCTTTTTTATTACATTTGCCATATTAACTCCCTTCTATTCACTTTCTTTATCTAATTGAGCTTTTAAACTGTCAGCTTTAGCAACACTTGCTTTAAGTCCCATTTTAGCTGATTGTTCAAAATATTTTAATGCACTCACATTATCTTCAATTGCTAAATAATAATCGCCCATTGAATCATATGGATTTGCAAGACCTGGTGCCGACCTTACTTGCTCTTGAAGTGCTTTACCAGCATTCTCTAAATCTTCTTTATCCATATAAGCATATCCTAACATGTTATATGCGGGAGTAAAATCAGGATCCATAGCAAGCAAAGCGTTCGCTCTTTTAATCACTGCATCAGCTCCAATAGCACTCATCGTTGCAAATACAGTTTCGAATGCTAACATTGAATCATCTCGATATTTAGCAGCTAATTCTTCAACTGTTTTGTTGAAAGTATCGTTAGTTCCATCTTTAACACTTGCAGCTAAAGCATTGATTAGAGATGCTTCATCGTCAGATGCATTTAATGACATGCTCACAGCAATATCTAAATCATCAACAAGGTCTTCTCCATTTCCTAGGAACGCACTTGTTCTAGCTCTCATTCCATATGCTAATGCAAAATTTGGATCCAATTCAATAGCTTCACTGAATTTTTCATATGCTCTATCCCAATCGATATTGTATAGATACCATCCACCAACATTAAATGCATTTTTTGCATCTTGATTTTCTGTAGAAGAAGGCATAATCTTCGCTTCACCATTTGCTCGTTTTACTTGCCTCATAGTTCTTGCAACATTTATTGGACCCCATTTATAATTAGGATTTACTCCTATAGCTCTTCTATAATTCGCTAATGCATTTTCAAAATCGCCTTTCATTAAATAATATTCACCCATTGAATCTAATGCATTTGCTAGACCATCTTTGTCATGTTCTGTACGCATATATCTTCGTAAATGACCAGATGCTTTTTCAAATTCATCAGATCCTGGTTCTTCATTATTCATGTAAGTATAAGCAAGTAAGTTGGATAAAAATCCAGCAGATGGCATCGCAGCAAATGCTTCTTCAAGCAATACCCTTGCTTCATCTAATTGATCATTTATCATCAAACTTCTTGCTGCACCATTTGCTAAATATGGGTCGTTCGGATATTTTTTATACAAACTTTCATAACTATCAAATCTACCGCCTTCTCCATTTATCCAATTAACCGCATCGCGTGCTAATTCTGTTTCAGGATGTTGTGTGCTTGATAATTCTAATGCTTTCTCATACAATTCTCTTCGTTGTACCCTATCGGTCTCCACGTGTCCTTTGTTTAGATAACATGATATACAGTTTGGGTCTTTTGCAATCCCTTCATCAAATTTGTCTCGTGCCAAATCCCACATTACGTTATGTGCAAGATATAAACCTTCTTCAACTTCGCTACTTGCATCGCCTGTTTGTCTTGGTAGCTTTCCATCAGAAGTGCCGCAACCAACAAAAAGCATTGCTAATAACACCACAATAGGAATAAAAGAATATTTTTTCATAGATTCACCTTTCTTGTTTTTAATATCGTCTATATTAAGGACAATTTTTTAGATAATGTATTAGATTCTTAAGCTAATTTTTCAAATATACTCTTTGCAGCAATGAGGCGAATAACAAAACATAGTATCAATGCAATCACAGCAATTTTCTGGGAAAGAACAACCTGCTCAATTGGAATAGACCCTTGATAAAAATCATTCAAATACATATCAACAGAATGTTTTGCCACTGGAAATACCGCTAGAAAATTTAGAATACCATAAAAGGTAGGAAATTTTGGATCAAACACAATTCCAATTCCGTTAAACATTAACGCTAATAAAATGAATCTAAATCCATATTGTGCACTATAGGTATGGATTTTGATACTTAGATCAAATGCATCAAACGGAATTGCTACTAAGCCAAAACAAATACCAGCTAACACGCCAAATAGCGTACCAAGCTTGACAAATACAAAGGTATTTTTTGTAGGATCAAATAATTTTTTTTCTTCTAAAAAAAACAATGAACATCCTACTGCAACTGAAAACATTGCTGCAATAAAGAAAAACATCGAAGGACTATTGAATTCTCCATTGTGAGCAGTAAAAGCCCCAAGCTCACTAATAAAATTATTGTAGAAAGAGTACCCTACGGTTGTTGGATCACTAACGGTACCCCCTTTAAAGAAGAGAATAGCTAATCCTAAAAATGGGATAAACAATACTTGTATTAGAAGGCTTCTTAAATATGGATTATTTTTTGCAAACATCTTGATGAATAATTTATCATAAAAATTATATTTATTATAATGTATATTTGTACATGATAAAGAAATTACTGATTTTACTTTCGATTTTTGTTATTAATTGTTCTAACGAAGAGAAAATACAACCACCTTCTCTTGATTTTAGCCAAGATATTACAATGAAGGATGCGTTTTATTTTGAAAAAGGAGTTTATCAAGTTGTAGACAATGTCTATGTAGCCATTGGATATGGATTGGCAAATTCTATTTTAATTGTTGGTGATGGTGGAAATATTATCATTGATACGACTGAAAGTTATGGAGCGGCTTCTGAAATTTCTGAGGAATTTCGAAAAATATCTAATCAACCAATTAAGGCAGTGTTTTATACCCACTCTCATCCAGATCACTGGAGAGGAACCAAAGCATTCTTTGAAGAAGACACTAAAGTGTATGCACATAAAACTTTTGAAAAAGGATTTGATGATTCCATGAATTTATTAAGACCTATTTTGACCAAAAGAGGAATGAAACAATTCGGGTATTTCCTCCCAGATGAAATTCAAGAATGGGGACATGGATTGGGTCGTGCATTTGGTTGGGACTTTGTACAGCCTCCGATTATATATCCAACACATCTTTTAGAAGAAAAAATAACTACAATTACCACTGCAGGTGTAACATTAGAAGTAACTCATTCACCTGGAGAAACAGATGATCAAATTATCATCTATTATCCCGATAAAGAGGTTGTTGTTTCTGGTGACAATTATTATATGCGTTTTCCTAATTTGTACACTATTCGCGGCAGTTCCTATCGCGATACATACAAATGGTATAAATCTGTAGATGAAATGCGTGCTTATAACCCGAAATATCTAATTAGTTGCCATGGACCATATTTATCTGGAAAAGAAGAAGTATATAATCGACTTACTATTTACAGAGATGCAGTTCAATATATCCATGATTATGCAGTAAGAGGAATGAATCAAGGAAAAACGCCAGATGAACTCGTTGAAGAATTTGAATATCCTAGTTTCTTTAAAGAAAACTTTGATTTAGAAGAAAAATATGGAAAAGTAAGTTGGAGTATTCGCAATGTATATAGTGGCTATATTGGATTCTTTGATGGAAAAGCAGTAAATCTTGAACCATTATCTGGTAAACAACGCAATAAAAGATTATTAAATATCATCGGATCTAAAGAAATATTAATTGAACTAATAGAACAAGCTAATAATGATGGAGATTACCAATGGGCAGCAGAACTATGTGAGATTGGTTTTTCTAACTTCCCTAATGATAAAACTATTAAAGAACTCTATGGAAACACTCTCATAGTTTTAGGCACAAAAGAAACAAATCCTATTGCACGCAACTGGTATTTATCAGATGCATATGAAATGATGGGACTTATAACCCCACACGAACAATACAAATCAACAGAAGGACAAATCGAGAGGGTTCCAATTAAAACATTCTTTAATGCAATGCCTCCACGTCTTAATCACAAAAAAGCAAGCGGAAAATCTATAAAAATCGGTTTTGTTATGTCTGATACTGGTCAAACATTTGGAATGATTTTAAGAAATAGTATTATTGAAATTACGCAAAGTGTTCCTGATAATTCTGATGCAACAGCACGTGTAAACACAATGACCTGGAAAAAGATCTCTGTTGGTTTAGCAGATGCAAAAGAAGCGATAGCAAACGGAGACTTGGTAATTGATGGAAGCAAATTAAAGTTTGCGCAATTCTTCTCGATGTTTGATAGAGATTCGTTTCAATTAATAGTCGATTAAAGTACGAACTTCACCATACTGATCTGCTATCTTCTTTGATCCACCTAATTCTGGTAAATCTATTAAAGAAAGTGTATGGATAGCAGTTGCACCTAACTCTTTGCATAAATCAGCGGTTGCAAGAGCTGTACCGCCTGTAGCAATTAAATCATCAACAATGAGAATAGTATCCCCTTTTTGGATTGAATCAGCATGGATATGAACACTATTTGTACCATATTCTAAGGTAAATGGCTTGCTCACAGTTCTTCGTGGCAATTTTCCAGGTTTACGTGCTAATACAAAAGGTTTAGACAATGCATAAGCAATTGGAGCTGCCCAGAAAAATCCTCTTGATTCTACCCCAACAATTTTATCAAATGATAAATCGGAAACGTTTTCTACCATAATATCTACAGTTGCTTTAAATGCTTCAGGATCTTCTAGCAGAGTTGTAATATCCCTAAAAATGATTCCAGGGATTGGATAGTCATGAACTATTGTAATTGTCTTTTTAATATCTTCTATATTCATAAATATTGGCGCTATAATAGGAAAAACAGATTAAACTTCAAAGCAATATCTATTAAGATGGCAATACGTAGAAGAATATCGACATAAAATGACTAAAACTTCCAAATAATACACAAGCATGCCAGATGGCATGATTGTATGGGATTTTATCATCCATAGCATAGAAAAATACCCCGATTGTATATGCAGCACCACCGCTAATCAACCATACCAAGCCTTCATAAGGTAACTTTGTTAATAACGGATTGATATAGAAAAGACATATATATCCCATACACAAATAAAGTATGGTAGAAATAACATTATATTTTCCTGTTGTAAAAATTTTCCAAATCGCTCCTGTAAACGCAATCAACCACATAATTCCAAACAGCTTCCATCCTTCGATTCCTTTAAGCATGACAAGCGCATAGGGAGTATAAGAGCCTGCAATTAATACATAAATCGCAATCATATCTAATGTTCTATAGAAATTACGCGCAACAGGCTCTTGCGTACTATGATACAATGTTGAAGCAGTATACAATAATATTAGGCTGAGACCAAAAATAGTAAGACTAAAAATATAAATTGAATCTCCATTCTCCAACGCACGTAATAGCAAAAAGATAAATCCTATTATACTTAGGATTAATCCAAATCCATGGCTTAATATGTTGATTCTCTCTTCCTGTTCAGAATAGAAATGTTGTTGAATCTTATCTTGTATACTCAATTTTGGCTTGAATTAGAATCTCTTTAATTCTTAATGTTATGTTTATCGCAAAGACCAGATAAAAAACTCCACAACATATGCACAGTAGATAATGCAGCTTCATTGGCAAGAATTTGTTCTTCTTCATTGAGTTGTAACATCAGTTGTTCGCTCTGCTCACGATGCAATACATCAGCATCTTTATGCACAACAAAATATTCTAACCCTTGATTTGTCGAAATATTATAATGATCAATCAATCCTTTAATTTTGGTTTCAGCAATTTCGGGTACTTGACGTTCATACGCATACAATGCACCAAGTCCTTCTGCATAAGAAGAACGTGATAAACGAAAGAAATTTTCAATCAAATCTGAAGTAAAATATTCTTGTTTCACTGAATCCAAATTGTTCTCATCTGCGCCTGCTGCCAACGCAAATTGTTTCCAAAGCATTGGATGGTCTTTATTAAAATCTTCTTCATCGCTTAAATTGTCCAAAAGTATTTTTCTTTTTTCGATATCTTCACACATAGAATGTGTAGCACTAATGTATCTAGGAAATGCTTTGATATGTTGATAATACTGTTCTGCGTAATCCTGCAGTATTTCTTGTGTTAATTCTCCTTTTTCCCATGCGATATAAAATGGATGATTTAATAGGTGAAATCTGTCTAGCTTATTATTTAGTTCACTTAAATTCATTTTAAAATCCCCTTTCTTTATTACCTTAATCTACAACTTCTTTAATTCTTCTTCAACTACCCAAATACGATCTTGGCCCCATATGGATAAAATATTCTTATTGTTGTGGAACAATTTAAAGGTAGGCGCTCCCCAACAATTTACTTTATACATATCCAATCGATTCTTCTCAAATCCTGCTTCCCAATCGGTTGTATCTAAATGCTTAAATCCTTCATCAGCATCCAAATCCAAATCGGTTAATAATTGTTGTAAAAATGTCTTTGATCCCACACGGATTCCTGTTGCAAAAATTGCTTCCATACACTTGTGTAAATACTCAAATCCTTTGCCATGGGAATTCACATATGGAAATAATGAATAAATTCTTCGTAAAGGATACCCAATTGGGGTTTGAACTTTTCCAAAGGGAATTTCTAGTTTCTCAGCAACACGTGCAGAATCCGAAAGAATATAAAATCCTTTCCTTCGTGATATATCCATTTGGCGCATCAACATTGGCATAATAGGTCGTACGACAATAGGAATTCCATAGGTTTCTCCTAACTTTTTCACACGATCAAATGCCAAATAGGTATACGGACTATTTGCCGAAAAGAAGATTTCAAGTTTGACATCAGATAATTGGCGACTTGGATGAGAACTTAATGCTGGATTGACACGCAATGATGCGCCTTTCTTTACCCCTAATGCTTCTAAGCGTTCTAATAGAAAATTAATACGATCAATGCCCCAATAATTTTCTCCTCCATAGTGGAAAATTGCGCCTAAATAATGGCCACATTCATCGCGTTTTTCATTGCCTTTTTTTAAGGTATCTTCTATCACTTTTTCAGAACATATATTTCCTGAAAATTGCCCTTTCCAGAATTTCAAACTTATGCTAGGAAGCTGTTCGATTAATTCCTCTTGATTTAAGCTACATAAATGGCTCAAAAAACGATCTTTTTCCTCCGCAGAAGGAATATGTGTGTTTGAGAAATCAATGTCGTAATACGGAGCAATTTTTTGCACATCATTAAATACATATTTCCGGTACATTTCAGGTTCTGGAAGCGCATCATACCCTTCTTCTCCCAATAAATAAATTTCTAATTTAACGTCGTATGAGGCTTGTATTTGATGAAGAAATTGTGCTGCCAAGGTCGAATAAGGGTCATTGGATTGGAAGAAGAACAAAAGCCTATGGGGTTCTATTCTTTGCTTTCGTCGTAGTTCAAATTCTTTTCTTTTTTTATCACGCAATTCCAGATCAGCAAATCGCGTCATTAAAAAAGATCGAATCTCTCTAAGCAGTGATTCAGAAGGAATAAATTTTATGAGATCTTCTAGTTTCATATAAGTTATATGTTAATTCTATTCTTTAGTAATTGCTAAAAAAATTGTTATTCTAGTGTCTTTATAATATTTATATTTTATTTAATAAAGATTAATACAAACAAGAGGTTAAAATGAAAAAAATACTATTAATGGCTATGTTTACAACAATAGCTTTCTCTCAGTATACTGATGGGAATACAGTTGTAACTATTTCAAAGTACAAATGGGAACCGCTAGCAGGAAGTGAACTTACTTGGGGCGACAGAACAGCCGATGTAACAGAATTTCACACAAAAAGAAATGGAGTCGCTAGAAAACTAATGAGCTCAATGTTTCTTACTCACTTTTGGACAGGTGAGGTTTCAGAAGTATTAATACTTGGGGAATTTAAAAACATGGGAGATGCAACTGATTATGCCGGATTTAATAATATTAACAGTATAGCATGGTTCAATCAGGAAGAAAGAGCAGCTGCTGTTTCAAATTATAATAGACATTTCCAATCTTACCATGAAGATGTTCATCTATTAGAACACTGGGGAGCACTTCAAAAGAAAAATACAATGGAAGTAACTGGCGAAGAAAACATTGTTGGTGGATCTGTTGTCTCTATAGGTATTAGATACTGGAAACCAATGAATCAGGTTGAAGGTGGCTCATCAGAAGAACGTTTAGAAATGATGAAAAAATATGCTGATGAAGTTGTAAAGAAAAATCCTAAAATTATCAGTCAAAAAGTGCTAACTCACTTGTGGTCAGGATCAATTGAAGCAGGCTCATTACCTGTATTCTATATCACTGAATATGCTTCTTTAGAAGATATGAATGATGCTGGAAATGGTGTCTTAGAAGATGAAGCATTTGGTGAAAATAGAAGAGATTACTGGAAATACTTCCATAGTCTATTAGACAAACATACTGACTTAGGAATTTATAGAAATTTCTTACCAGCAAATAAAAGATAATAAATCTTTGTTAATTACAAAAAAGGCCAGTTTTTACTGGCCTTTTTTATTTATTGTATTGTGGGCGATACTGGATTTGAACCAGTGACCCCCTGGATGTCGACCAGGTACTCTAACCAACTGAGCTAATCGCCCTTCTTAAAAAAATTAAAGTTTATAATTTAATTCAAGAAAAAAATTATTCATTCCTTCTATCTCGTGATCATCAAGCGAACGATAGTAACCTGCATTAATACTAATGTTTCCTCTTAAAGGAACTGAACCCCCAAACATTAGACCGTAATCAGAATCTGTAATACTTTCAGATTCAGATATTCCTGCAAATGATCCTGTACTCTGATATAAATGCGCATAAAGTGGACCTGCCCATAATGAAAAATTTCCATTATCCATTAAAGTATAAGACATCCAAAACTCAACACCTTTCACCTTAGCTTTCACATTGGCACCAGAATCAAGTTCGTTATCATCGCCATCACCAAATAAATCAACAAGATCTATACTAAACCCTCTTTGTCCAAGTCCTGCACCGATGGTAATTTTCTCATTAAGTGCATAACCAAATCCTAGTGTAAATCCATTGGTTCTTCCTAAATCTACATCCACGTCCTCTGTATCGAATTCTTCACCTACTCCCATTGATGCATATCCTCCATACACACTCCATGGAGACGTTGTATCGTCTTGAGCAAAAACAATTGTTAATAAGAGTAAAAAACATATTGCTATTTTTTTCATTATACTTCTCCTTATTATTTGAACAAAAAAACTTAGTTAATTTTCTTTAGAAGAAACAATTAAATATGCGAAAAAATGCATAATCTTATTCTGTGTCTTTTCTGGCAATAAACTAAACAATTTTTCAATCATAAGAATGCCAATATGCTAACCCAATAAATAATGCTTGAAATGGTAATCTTCCCCAAGCTAATTCGGGAGAAATATCCATTGCAGCTCCATTGGTATATGCTAGATAAATATTTGCTGGAAATACAGCAATTAACAGCATAATAAGTCCCCAAGCTGCATGATACCTTGTTTTAGGAATTAAAAGCAAAACACCAAATAATACTTCAAAAAATCCACTGATATAGACTGCTGCAAGCCCAAATGGTAGAAATGGTGGATAAATCTGTAAAAACCATTCTGGTTCAGTAAAATGTTTAATACCTGTAGTGATATAAAAAAAAGACATTAACCCAATGGTAAGAAGCTTAATTGTGTTCATTAAATTGAAATTGATCCTTTTCTAAAATCCGTTTTTCCGATACGCATATTGATAAGGACAGGCGTTCCCGTTTTCGCATCAGATTTGGCTTGCAATAAAACATCACGTAATTGGGAAATTTCGGTTACCAAAAATCCTTTGCCTCCATACCCTTCTGCTACTTGATGATAGTTGGTATCGTTTAGATTGGTTCCGATGTCGCTACCGAGCATTGCGACTTGTTCTCGAGCAATTTGTTGCCAAGAACTGTCATTTCCTACTATAGCAATCACGGGCAATTTATGACGAACAAAAGTATCAAATTCTGCTAAACTAAATGCACAGGCTCCATCCCCATAAATAATCCACACCTCTTTGTCTGGAAACGCACTTTTTGCTCCTAAGGCAAATCCACCGCCAACCCCTAATGTTCCAAAGGCCCCTGGATCCAACCAGCTTAATGGAGCTCGAGGACGTAAAACATAAGAAGCTGTTCCTACAAAATCACCGCCATCGGCAATAATAATACTATTTTCATCCAATACATCATTGATGGTAGTACATGCTTTGATAGGATTAACAAATTCTGTGTTCATTTCTGCTTGTGCTAAAATTTCATTATCTCTTTTCTGTTCCATTTGTTGTAATTCTTCTAACCATGTTTTGCAATCCGGTGTATTAATAATCTTAGCAATCTCATAAATACTTCTTGATGGATCTCCTTTAAGCTGTAGATATGGTCTCCGATTTTTTACAAGATCTTTTCTACTCTTATTTAAGGCAATAATCTTTGCATCAGAATTGATAGAAAATCCATACCCTAAACGAAAATCTAGTGGAACGCCTGCAGTAATCACGACATCTGCATTTTTTAAGGCATGTTTACGATTATGGCGTAAGAAAAATGAATCTTCTTTCCCTAAACATCCTCGCGCCATTCCTGATGTATAGGTTGGAATAGATAGTTTTTTTAAGCTTTGAATAAACCGATCTAAAAATTCTTTATTATGGATAATTTGATTTCCAAGCAATACGACTGGTCTTACTGATTCATGAATTGTAATTGCCGCTTTATCAATTGCAGATTGGCTTGCATTTTTAATGCTTTGCTTCCGAGGAATAATGAGCGATTTTCCTTTAGAAAATACATTTTTTAGATGTTGTTCTACATACCATTTAAACACTTTATCAACAAATGAATTTGAAGAAATTTGTGATAGATGTTGCTCTCGAATCATTTCTTCTGGATAGAGCAAATCAATAGGAAGTTCAACAAATACAGGACCAGGTACATCAGAAACAGCACGATTAATAGCATTATGGAGTACCGGGACAATATCTCGACATCTTTTTACAGAGGTTGCCGATTTAACATGTGGTTTCATTAGTGATAATTGATCAATATCTTGCAACGATCCTTTTCCTTTTAACAGAGTTGCAGCTGCTCCACCAATCAACAACAAAGGAGATTGGGCTAATTGTGCATTTTTAATTGCTGTCATTGTATTGGTTACTCCCGGACCTGCAGTCACAATTGCAACACCAATGGTATCCGTTATCCTTGAAGTAGCATCTGCAGCAAATACTGCCGAAGCTTCGTCTCTCACTTGAACAATGTTAATTCCTTCAGATTCACATCCAACCAAAATAGGTGAAATATGTCCTCCACAGAGGGTAAATACAGTTGAAATATTATTGTCTTTGAAAAAAGAACTTATGGAAAAACCGGCATGTGATTCAGATGCCATAGATTGCTAATTTTCCGTTAACGCAATTTGTTGTTCTTTAGGTGCAGTTAATATGGAAGAATACAACGCATTATCAAGAAGGATTTCTAATGATTTCTGCACTGTCTTATCATCCTGAAGTAAAAATTCATATCTTCCTTTGTCTCCATCATAATAGAAAGCAAATTCTCCTAATAACATTTTTTTGATGAACTCTTTCTCATCATCAAACATAGCAGTCTGTGATTTCTTGATTTGATTTTCAATGACATTAAATGCATTATTTAAGAATATATTTTTTGGTTCATCTTCTTTAACCAGTTTTTCTTTTGCTTTCTCTAAATCGCCTTCACCATCTACATATCCTGCAATATCATTTTCTTTAATAAAATCAGCAAATTTGTTCATTAAAGTAATGTCATTGGCCACTGCATCTAAAGAATCATATTGATCGCTTGTTTGTTGCGCAAAACGGAAAAATCCTCCATTGCGTAAGATTGAAACAGCTAATGGGTATGATTCCAAATTTTCAACTAAAACATCGGGAGCAATGCCTCCGCCTCCGAGTACTTTTCGTCCTGCTTTTGTAGTAAATAATGAATCTTCAACCGTTACTTTATCTGTAAGCAATTCTTTATCAATGTATTCTCTTTTTTGCAGGGTACGCCCACTTGGAATATAATATTTTGAGTTGGTAATTTTTAACGCAGAGTTATTGTTAATCGCAATCACAGATTGGACCAATCCTTTTCCAAAAGATGGAGATCCGATAATCACTGCCCTGTCATGATCTTGCAACACACCAGCAACAATTTCACTTGCAGATGCACTGCCTTCATTAATTAAGACTGTAATATCAATATCTTGAGGGAGTAATGCTCTATTTAATGATCTATATTTCTTTAATATCTTTCCACTACGTCCCTTGGTTGAAACCATCTCTAAATCTTTTTGCAATATCAGATCTAATACGTCTAATGATGAAGAAAGCAACCCTCCAGGATTGTCTCTTAAGTCAATAATAATATTTTCTGTTCCTTCGTTCATTAAAGACAAAAACGCATTGTTTACTTCCCTTGGAGTATTCTCTGAGAAATTGGTTATTCTAAGATATCCGACCACTGGATCAATCATCCCATAGTATGGAATATCTTTGATGATGATAATATCACGATTAATAGTATAATCATGCACTTCTTCTGTAATCGGTTTTTTAATGGTTAATACTACATCTGTGCCTTTTTCTCCTCGAATCTTATTGGTCGCATCTTTGAGCTCCATTCCATCAGTAGAAACTCCATCAATGTGAGTAATTTGATCTCCAGTAAAAATACCTGCACGAAATGCAGGAGAGCCCTCAATTGGCCCTACTACTGTTAGCTGATCTTCATACATATAAATCTGCAACCCTACTCCACTGAATTCGCCTGTAGTTTTAATATTTAAATCTTCCAAATCTTTCTCTCCATAATATTCGGTATATGGATCAAAATTTTCTAACATCGAATTGATAATTGTTGATGTTAATTCTGTGATATCTAACTCATGGATATATTCAGTAACAAGATATTTATAAACAGTCATGATTTGCTGTTGAGATCGTGCAATTTCACGATAGATATCAAGCTGTTGACTTCGCAATAATCCGAAGAAACAAATCGTAATTATTAAAGTTATAAAAGATAATTTTTTTAATTGCTTCATGATATCAATTTTTCATTTACAATAGATGAAATCTCGTTATGAATTTCATCAATTGAGTTTTCTCCATTAATCAATATTACACGTTCTGGTTCTTTTGTGTGTAGACTGGTATAAAAATCACGTACTCTTTGTTGAAACTCTTGTCCTTCTTTTTCAATCCTATCTCTGGAAACAGACATTCTTTTGTTTGCTTCTTCAACAGAAATATCAATAAAGAAGGTTAAATCAGGTTTCAAAGTATATGTTCCAAAATAATTAATTTCCTCAAGGGCAGTGCTGTTTAATCCTCTGCCTCCCCCTTGATATGCAAGCGTAGAATCAGCATAGCGGTCTGCAATCATCCATCTTCCATTCAGTAGATGAGGGAGAATAACTTTATCGGTTAATTGTGCCCTACTCGCAATCATCAATAATGCTTCTGCACGATCAGACATTATTTCTTCTGAATGCAATAGTAGTTTACGAATCGATTCCGATATAGGGTCTCCACCAGGCTCTCTTACAAAACTAATTGATAATTCTTGTTTTTCTAGCAATTCTAGCAACATTTCTGCTTGCGTAGTTTTTCCACAACCATCAATGCCTTCAAATGTGATAAATTTTCCTCTAGAAGTAGATTCTGTCATCATCTTTTCCAATAATAATTACTAATTCACCTTTTACTTTTTTTGACTCAAAGAACTCAACTACACTGCTAAAGTTTCCTCGTACAATTTCCTCGTACAATTTTGTCAACTCTCTTGCAACGATAATTGGTCTTTCACCTAATTCGTCATGCAATTCCCTCAACGTTTTTAGTAATCGATGAGGACTCTCAAATATAATTATAGTATTTTCTAAACTCTTTAAAAAAGAAATTTTCTTTTTTCTCCCTTTTTTCTGCGGAAGAAATCCTAAAAAGAAAAATGAATCAGATGGGAGACCTGATGCGCTAAGAGCTGCTGTTATAGCGGAAGCTCCTGGAATAGGAATAATATCAATTTCTTCATCAATACATGCTCTGATTAATTTATATCCTGGATCGCTAATAGTCGGAGTACCTGCATCAGAAATTAATCCAATATTTTTCCCTTCACTTAATAACCTGATAATTTTAGGGATCTTTTTCGTGTTATTATGTTCATGATAGCTATCTAAATTGGTTGTGATATCATAATGTTTCATTAACTGAATAGATTTACGTGTATCTTCGGCAAAAATGTGATCAACTTCTTGTAAGATATCGATAGCTCTAAATGTGAAATCTTTTAAATTGCCAATCGGAGTGGCAACAATATATAATCTACCTTTATTAGACATTACCCTAATTTATCTAGAGCTTTTTTGAAACAATCTATTCCAAAATCAATATCTTCAGTTTTCACATTTAAGTGAGGACGGAAACGTATAGACTGATGTCCAGATCCTAATAAGATTGATCCTTCTTCTAAGAGCAATTCTGCCAACTTATCTCTTTTGTCTCCAGAAGGAAGATCAAATGCACAATATAATCCTCTTCCTCGCGCATTAGAAACAAGATTTGGGTACTGTTCCTGAAGTGCATATAAACGATCTAACAAATAATTCCCCGTTTCATCAGCTTTATCCACTAGGTTTTCTTTCTCTATTAATTCTAAATAGATAGTAAGTCGCACCATATCAACCAAATTGCCACCCCATGTGGAATTTAATCGACTAGATTCTGCAAACACATGGTTCTCTACTTCTTCAACACGATTACTAACCGCAATACCACACACCTGAGTCTTCTTACCAAATGCAATAATATCAGGTTCAGCAGATGTAAAATGTTGATGTGCCCACATTTTTCCCGTAACTCCGATTCCTGTTTGCACTTCATCATAGATGAGCATGATATCATTTTGATCAGCAATATTTCTTAATTCCTGAAGGAATTCGCATCGAAAATGATTATCACCTCCCTCTCCCTGAATTGGTTCAATAATGATAGAGGCAATATTATCTGGATTGGCAGAAATCGCATCTTTTATTTCTGTCAATGCTTGGTTTTCTAATGCAATCACTTGATCTAAATTGTTCTCTAAAGGAAATGTAATTTTTGGATTAGTAACTCTTGGCCAATCAAATTTAGGAAAGTACATGGTTTTTCTTTTATCAGGAGAATCAGTTAGTGACATTGTATATCCTGAACGACCATGGAAACATTCTTTAAAATGGATTACTTTCTCTCCTCTTACATTGCTTCCTTTAGCTAAATTTTTTCTACGCTTCCAATCAAAAGCAACCTTAAGAGCATTCTCAACAGCTAATGTTCCTCCTTCAATAAAAAACGCATGAGGTAAATAGTTAGGTTGAGCAACGCGTTTAAATGTTTCCATAAACTCTGCCAGCTCTAAAGAATAGACATCTGAGTTGGTAGGTTTATTAATAGCGGCAACTTTTAAGCGCTCTGATTGTTCTAATACATAAGGATGGTTATATCCAACAGATAATGAAGCGAACATTGAAAACAAATCAAGATATTCCTTCCCAGTTACTTTATCTACTAGCCAAGAACCATGCGATTTCTCTAAGTCAATAATTGGAGACATACCATCCGCTAAAATACTACTACCAATAATTTTTCTAATATCAGATGGTTGCATTATTATTTAATTACCCTTCTGTTCTCTCAGGGTTTTGAAATGACCAGTAACCAAGCGCTACGATAATCAATCCTAACATCCAAAACGTACCATAATTATACGATGGACCAGAAAATAAGATTAAATCATTAAAACGCCCGATTAACAGAGAAATTCGGCCCATTACAGCGAACCCAAAGGATGCACCAAAACTAATCATTAGGAAGTAAACTCCTAAACGCGTGAAACGTCCATAGGCTCCAGACTGTTCTCTTGAGAAATAAAAATACATTAGAGCACTTATTGTGCCAATAAAAATAATAATATTATTGAAAATACTATCTCCAGACATTGCAAAAAATTCTAATTCTCCACTGAACAATTCTACTGCAGTAGATTTAATCTGACTAATAACATTGGAGCTTAAATATCCAAAAGCTTTCAATCCAGCAGCAATTCCAACCGTGTAAGCAATGCCCCATCTTGCCATCCAATTAATCTGCCTGAATACACTTAATAACATCATAATACCTAAGAGCAACGGGAAGAAATATAACCCATTGTATTCATGGCCTTTATCAATAACATACATACTTGCAAATGGACTATCTACAGCAAATAACCTACCAAATAAATTAGGGTAGATTTGAGTCCAATAAAATGTAGCAGCCCAATAAGCAGCAGATACACCAACAAATACATGTTCGGCTATTTTATAAAATGGATTATCTTTATAGAGATATGAAAAAATTCCTAACGTAAGAAATGCAGCAATCCAAGCACCGAATATTGTTGAAAACGACATCTTAGTATTTCCTCTCTCTTCGTTCGGTAATAAAATAAGCTAAATTTCCCAAAATAATAAATAAGACAATAACAACATGTCCATAAGATTGTGCTGCCATTCCTTGAATAGCAATTCCAGGGGTCTCAATTAATTTTTCATATTCTGCTGCACCAGGCATCCCTGCAAGAATACCTTTTAGTTGGCCACTTTGCACATAAGGCATCACTTCATTTACTTGAATAGAAGTTGTCCCAGATGAAAGAGGAACACCTGTTGGATCTGCTCCATATTGTACCCATTCAAAGGTACCAGGATACCCCGCAGAACCTGTAAACATAAATTGGAAATCGTTTAGATTGTTTATTCCTTCCATCATTGGAATTTCACTTATTGGTTTTTGTGCTGCATCAACGGTAAATACTTTACGTAAATCACTTGCTAAACCTTTTACAATCGCTTCGTTTCCAGGTCTAAATCCTAGCAAAACATAATCTTCATGTTCAACTAAATCATATTCTTCATTAATTGTTTTTAAAGCATCTTTTGCCATATATAACCCATCAGGCCACAAGCAAGTTATATAGATCTTATGTCCACGATCTTGACTAAGAAGATGGCGCATAATACCTAGTGTCATCGGATGAATTTCTGGTCTAGTACTCGGTCCATAATCGAATGAAATTAAAACATTAGAATTATCAGGAATACTATCAACAGCATCATACACTCTTTGAGAAGATGGGGTTGGTCGTATTGCAAGATCAACAGGACTTAATAGTGGGATAAGTACTGCTAATCCAATCAATATAAAGATTACTCTTCTATCAACTGATCCAAGTTTTACAATAATATCTTCAAGAAATCTCATTGATCACCTATGTATGATTTTTCTAGTCCAAATATATATCTCAGACTGGTTACAATAATCCCTAATCCAATACCAATCATAATAGCTCGTGCGCCAGCTAAATTAGGAACTGTATAAATCCATTCTTGTAAAGCAGGTAGATAGAATACTGCAGGTTGATCTATAGGCCAACCCATAGATGAACCAAGAACTGTCACGCCTATTAATCCTAATGCAATCCAACCAAATACAAACTTACGGTTCTTGAAATATGTGTTAATAATGATTCCAATTACTAATACCAATAAATACATAATCGTCCAGCTTGAAATAAGACTACCAATCGGAACTCTTCCAATCATAATAATAATACCAGCCAATAAAAGCAGTGTCGCTTCAAAATTCCTTGCTCTAAACGCACGATATGATGCTGAAGCAACATAGAATGCTAATAAAGCAAACATAGTGGCTGAAAGAGGTGTAAAGATGTTATCAAACATCCATTTAAATAGCCCTCCTTCTGTTTGTATATGGGCTCCCCACTGTGCAGGTGTAATGCTTGCAGCAACACCTGAATCTTTTAATTGATTAACTGCTTCTTCTGCTGCTCCTTGTGTAAAATACGTACTCTGCACATCGGTATTAGGAATATCAACAACAAAAGCACCTCTCATAAAAAATCCCATAACAAAAACAATAAAGAAAGAAACGATTGCAACAACACTATATTGCCAACCTGATTGTCGTTTAAGAACTTTTAAAAATTGTAGTTTTAATAGATTTAATGCTCCAAGAAAGATTGCAAAACTGGCAATAATATCATACCACTGAGTTGCATCATCGTCAATAAAAGCTTTGATACCTTCGTTTTCAATGAACCAACCAAACAAAGTGAGAGATCCAAAAAATCCTACAATAGCAATTGGTATATATCTTTTCCAAATCATACTATTATCCGACTATATCCAAAAGGTTAAATGAAACAATATCAAGATCAAATAAGGCACGCATCACCAAACAAACAATAATTAGTCCAATTAACATCAGCTTAACTGTATCTTGTGTTTTAACTCCACCAATTAATTCAGGTTTTCTAGAAAGATAAGCGCTTGCTGCAAAGTATTCTTCTCCCATTAAAGTATAATCACAAGCTGTAACAAAGAAAGGAATTTGAGCTTGAGAGGCTGTTCCAGCAATTTGAATTGCACCAATTCCGTTTCCTGTTTCTGCAAATAGAAGTGATTCTGCATAAAACTTACCCATATACATACATGCAGCCGGTTTATCTCTTTGCATTATACCATTTACTCCAGCTGCATAAGCAAATTGATCATCGGTAATATAATGAACCATGTCTTCATTAAACATTTCTGGTCGTCCTTGGCTAAGATATGCTTCTTTACAAGATTCTCTTGCTGCCTGCATTACAATAGATCTTGCAACAGGTACATCAAGACCAGTTTCATATTGCGCAGTCATCTGTGCAACATGTCCTAAAATAATAACGCCAGCAACTGTTTCAACTTCGTTCATATCCATAATACCTGGAACATAAAGAATTGGCCTACCCATTTCGGTAGAACGACCTACAGCTTCTTCAACAGCTTTTAGACCGGGAATTGTACGTAAAAAAATTGAATCAGAATCTTTTCTTGCATTTTGAATTTCATTTAGCAATACCATTATAACGGTAAGCAAAACAATAAACATAAATGATCGACTTGAATTAAAGATATGAAACTGGGACAAGATAAAGGTCAGGATAACAATTCCTAGAATACCTCCTGCATATATTAGAACACGTTTATTATCCATTTTTACCTAATCTTTCCAATTCAGAGATTAAAAATTCTACGCTAATGCTACTTTCAAATAATTCTGCAGCCCTATAATAACCATCTGTTTTGACAAATGCACTAATTATTGGTCCAAAAAATACCATAGTTTGGCTACCAATAAAATTTAATGGTTTTGCCATCTCAAAAAAGAAAATAGCAGGAGTTACCAACTTTAATTCTATAATTTTTTTAGCAATTCCTGTTAAAAAGTTTTTATCATCTACTGTTAGATTTTGAATCATTGTAATTCAACCATCTCTAAGTTAGCTCTTGGAATCAAAAAGTTTTTACCATCAATTTCAATTTCTGCTACCCTCACCATTGTTTCAGATTCCATCTTATGTAATTTAGCTGGTAGAGAAGTAACGGTACCTATCTTTCCAAAATTTGGTGAACGAATTACTCTCACAATACTTCCCTCTTGAATCCCTTCTTGCACATTTGAAAATGAATCTTCACTACTCTCATCTTTAAGTGGAATAACAATTTCTGGACGGATTACCCCAGCTCTTATTTGTGTTGCTCCATTAATAGATGCATCACTTCCATCATGTGATTTTAATAAATCAAATGTTGCCTTACTCATTGGAATTGATCCATATCCTTCGGTAACAATAAGCGCTGTTTTTAATTTTTCAGTCCCAGTAATTGCAACACCTAAATTATATCCTAATACTTCCTTTAAGTCATAATAATTAAATCCTCCAACAACTATCCCAGCAACATTACATGACATTGCTTTTTTATATGCATCTAAGCCCAAAAATGATCCTCCGATTAAAATTTTTCCAGCCATATCATTTGTAATCTTTTCTGCAGTTAATTCTTCAGATGGATTTTGAGAAACTAGTTGTAATGCCCCTTGTTTCTCTCCTGCAATACCAAAAATACCTTGGATAAAAGAAGCGCTAGAAGTTACTATAATTCCTTCATTTTGAATCACTTCTCCTACTTTACCGCTTACATAAGCATCTACCTCCACTGGAATTGGTGCTTCACGTAATACAACTCGCCCTGTACTATCTGAAATAGATTCAACAGTACCATCCACTGGAGATTCAACAGATGATTTGAACATGCCTAGCAATCCTGCTGTTTCAGCAATTTTCTCACCTTTTTTAACACTGTCTCCTTCTTTGACAACCAAACAAGCTTTTACATCTCTTGGTTCAATATTGAGGATATTATTTACTTTTAACATTTGAACATTTCCCGGAAGAGAAGTTGATGCTACAATCGTTTCTGGAGACAGTTTATCTCCTTGTTTTACTAAAACTTCTCCTTTCAATGGCAAAATTCTTTCTTTGCTAAACAATGTCTTTTTTAAAACCTTTAATCCTGGAGTATACGAATGTGCCATTAGAACAAATCTCCTTTAGGATATTCATTAACCGCATCAGACCAATTAAGCAAATTTTGGATACGCTCTGAAGAATCTTTTGGTAGGTTAATTGGTCGATTTCTACCATCAAAAATTAATCCAACAACCCCTCCATAAATTGTAGAACTTAATGGCTCCCCTTTTCCAGCTCCTACATCAATACCTCTTGAAGGTTGTATTTCAATCTTTACTGGTTCATAAGGAACTTCCAGCATTTCTAAAGACCCTTCATTAATATCAATTTTCTTTGTTGAACCATCTTCAAAACTCAAAGAGATTTGGGCCATTTGAGACTTTGGTTTTGCCTTACCTATTGGTGTAATGCATGTCCCTAATCTAATTAAACAATCGTTATCAAAAACTTCTAAAGCTGCTTGGCTTGCATCGTCTTTCAATTCTTTGCTATCAATATTGGCTAAAACCCCCAATTGAGGCATCATAAAAATTGAATCCACTGCTAACTGTGTAATCCCTTCTGGCATAAATGCATCAATAAGCATTCTAGCAGATTGTTGTCTACGAGGAGCATGTGACAACACTCCTCCGGATCCTACCAATAAATCCAATTCCATCATATTTACAAGAGATTGTCCACTAGATGATTGTTCAAAAGCATCAGAAATTGTTCTTTCTGATTGAACACCTTTAAGACTCGTAGCAAATGCTTTATGCTGAATAAATGAAAGCCTTAAAGCCTCTCTTGCAATTGCTTGTTCTACTACTAATTCTTCCAATGATTGCGGAACAGTGGTTGGACGAATCATCTTGTTTCCAATACGATTTGTCAAATTGCTATGATCAATATCGAAAGGAACCCATCTTAAGACATTCTCTAAACCAGATTCAGCTAATACATTACAAATTGAATAACTCATCCCAAGATTAGCGCTTACAGTACGATTAAACTTCCCTTCAAACACTGAAAAAATATCTGTTGTTGCTCCACCAATATCAACTCCTACTACAGAAATATCTTCTTTTTTTGCAATCATTTCAATTAGAGATCCAACAGCTCCAGGTGTTGGCATAATTGGAGCATCTGTCCAAGACATTAGTTTTTTATATCCTGGCGCTTGTGCCATCACATGCTCCATAAATAAATCATGAATTTTATCTCGAGAAGGTTCAAGATTCTCCTGCTCAAGAACTGGACGAATATTTTCCACAATATCTAAGTCTGAAATCTCACCCAATGTCTTTTGAATGTTGTCATGTGCCTTGTTATTACCAGCATAAATCACAGGTAATTTATAATTTTGACCAAGTCTAGGTCTAGGATTAGCAGCTGCTAATATTTCTGCTAATTCCATTACATGCGTTGTGGTTCCTCCGTCTGTACCACCTGATAGTAAAATCATATCAGGTCTTAGTTGGCGAATTCTAGTAATTTTTTCGTGAGGTAATCGACCATCATTGGATGCCAACACATCCATCACGATTGATCCAGCTCCTAAAGCAGCACGTTCTGCACTTTCACCAGACATAGATTTTACCACTCCGGCTACCATCATTTGTAATCCACCGCCCGCAGAACTTGTGGATACATAAATATCAACCCCTTTTTCTCCATTATCAGGAGTAATAATTTTATCTCCATCAAGAATTGTTCTGCCAGACAATTCTTCTACTTCCATTACAGCATTCAAAACACCTTTGGTAACATCCTCGAAAGGAGCTTCTACAGTCGTAGGAGCTTCTCCTCTAAATGTTAGACGATAACGATTGTCTTTCCATTCAATTAAAATTGCTTTTGTAGTTGTGCTACCACAATCTGTTGCTAATATAGATTTGATTTTTTTACTCATAAATATTGCCCAATAACATATAACAATGTTAGTGGAGATGTCAATATTAAAGAATCGACTCTATCCAATGCACCGCCATGCCCCATTAATAGACGAGACGAATCCTTTACATTTGCTTGTCGTTTTAAGAAAGATTCAAATAAATCACCTAAAAATCCAACAATGCTGAAGATTAATACAAATATGCACTGGTCACCTATGCTGAGAGCAAAAACAAAGCGATCAAATAGCAATATAAACGCTATAGAACCCATCAGGCCACCGAATAGACCTGCATAAGTTTTGTTTGGACTAATTGATGGCGCAATTTTCTTTCCACCAATCAAACTACCAAAAATGTACGCAAAGGTATCATTTAATGTCACTCCACAAAACAACATAAGTGTAAAATAAGAATTTAACTCGTTATCGATACTGCGCAAAACAAGCAAAGACGAAAGACCAACACACACATAACAGATACCAAAAAAAGCCCAAAGAATAAAATTTCTATCTTTTGACCTCAAAGAAAGGAATTCTATGAAAGCCATTGTCATAAAAAATACTATAAAAAGCTTGAAAATCCACCCGCCAATTAAGACAATCCATAGAGAGAGAGGAAGACCTATTAAATAAACGGGAAGCCTTGATTGAAGAGAACTCATATTAGAAGCTAAGAATAGTTCCTAATTATACCAAAAGCTTAATCGCTTTTGGAATTACTTCTGTGCTAATTTTACTACTTTTAACTAAATCTCCATCTAGGTTAAATAGAGATTCTCCCAAAGCATCAATTTTGAATGATTTCGCCTTCTCTATATGCACATATGGTAGTCGAACATGTTCTCCGCTAAACACCTTTGAAAATAGATTAATCAGTTGAAATCGATTTACATCATTTTTAACAATCAATATATCTATTACTCCGTCGAAAAATCCTCCATCTGGAGCTGCTTTCATGCCTTTTCCAGTATACATGCTATTGCATCCCACTATAAATGCACATGAAATATCAAATGTGGTGTTATTAATTGTCATTTTTGCATCATAAAATGATCGTTGCAACAATTTAATTATTGAGGCAACATCATAACGTATTGTCCCCAAAAATCTTAATTTTTCGGCTAGAAGATTCCCGTAAGAAAACATTCCCCATCCTATAATGCTAATACTCAACCGTACTCCGTCATCAAAAATAACCTTATTCACATCCATTAATTGAATATTGTTCTCTAAAGCTCTATCTATTGCATCATGATAATTAAGACAATCAATATCGTGCATAACTGAATTACCAGATCCAGTCGGAATAATGCCAAGGGGAAAATGAGTCAATAAATCTGCTTGATATAGTCCATTTACCGTCTCATTCACTGTCCCATCCCCTCCAAAAACTAATACCCTATCAAATTCATTTGGTTTTAGAGTAGAAACATATTCGGTAGCATGACCAGCATAACTTGTGGTAAATAATTTAGGAGAAAATCCCGCATTTACTATCTTTTTCTCTACTTCATAGTATACTTTAAGTGATTTTTCTAACCCGCTGACAGGATTAACGATACAAAGAATAGATTTCATAATTATTTATAATATTTATTATCACCAAGATTCAGTACATCAATACGAACCTTTGTTGTTCCTTGGTTAACAAATCCTAGTTTTTGTGCAGCTCTATATGATAAATCTAATATGCGACCTTTTGCAAACGGTCCTCTATCATTAATAATAACTTTAAGTGATTTTCCATTGCTTAGATTGGTTACTCGTATTTTTGTTCCCAAAGGTAGAGTTTTGTGCGCAGCGCTAACCCTATACATATTAAATTTTTGTCCATTTGCTGTTAATTTTCTATGAAATTCTTTTCCATAATACGAAGCAATCCCTATCTGAACCTTAGGATGGTCGCGTATCGCCTCAATTTGTTTCCGAGTCATTCCATCAGAATTAACATAATCACCATACGCAATACTTGGACCGCAACTTATCATTATAAGAGAGATTAGTAATATTATTCTAAGACGCATGAGATAGTTTAGCATTAATTTGAGGAATTTTAAATGGATCATTTACTAACTGAGTTGCCATACCAATTAAGATTGCTCCTTTATCTCGTACAGCTTTTACTTGATTATAGTCCATGATTCCCCCTGTAGCAATTATTGGAATTTTAGAATTATTATGCACTAATTCAACTCTCTTTAAAGTGTTTTCAAATAAAGCAATTCCACTTAATCCTCCACCTTCTTCTGAAAACTCATTAGCATTTAATCCAACCGATTGGGTTGATACATACTTTGTATTCCCTACATTAATAGCACATTTTTCAGAATTAGAAAGTAATTCACATATATTTAGAACTTCTTCATCACTACTATCAGGAGATACTTTGACAATAACTACATTTGAAGAAACAGATCGGATTGCTCTTATTAACGATGATAAATCTGCTAAATTATCGCTTAAACATTTTCCATCTTGTGTGTTTGGACAACTTATATTTACCTCATAGAAAACTTTTTTAAAATCTAAAGAATGTACTTTGAGATGTATCTTATTAAAAACATCTAAATATTCGTCTAAACTATTACCTCCAATACTAATTCCTACAGGACGATCAAAAGACAATATTCGTTTATTATCAAAATTAGAAACGAAATATTCTAAACCTTTTGTTGGCAAACCCAACGAGTTAATTAATCCGTAGTGTGAATTATATTGGATTTCCTGTATTCTAGGTCGTTTATTCCCTTCTGATGGAGCTTTTAGCACTGTTTTATATGTGATACCACCTAAACCTAATAATTGCCACTGAAATAGTGCATCTATATCATCTTTAAAGGAAGCCGCAATTAGCGGTGAAGGAAACTTTAAATCAAATAACGAGACACCGATATTTTTAGGAATAGAGAATTTAAAAAAATTGCGTAGCGGAGAGTTCATTAAACCACTATTTAAGCTATCTCCAATAATGATAGCTTGTTCTAAATCTCTAGGTCTTCGAGCACACAAATTAATTATTGTTCTTCTTATAAAACGATAATCTATTGATAATATCTTTGCTCTTGTGTTACTCAACATTAAGTGCTTCCAATCTTTTTTGAGCAATTATTCCTTGATCTGAAGATGGATGTTTTTCTTTAATCCATTGATAATACACGATAGCACTGTCTTTCTGAGACAATTCATAGTCATAATAATACGCTAGAAAATATGCTGCAATATTTGAAGATAATGTCGAGGAATCTTTGTCTAAAATCTGCCTATAGATATTTAAAGATTTCTTTTGGTCAGTAGCCCAAAGTGACTCAGCAGTTAAGAGAAGTGTTGACGGTTCATGATTAATATCTAATTGTTCATTTTCTATAATCATTTTTGCGTAATCTGATTGTGGATATTGTTCTAAAATTATTTCTTTATATTGATCACCCTCCAAGGCATTTTTTTTGTTATATATGGAATAAGAAGCAAATAAAGATTGTGTATAAAAATCTGATTCTGCATGATTATTAATAATGATTTCAAAATAATCTAATGCTTCATAAGTGCTACCAATATCAAATGCTAAAATTTCTGCAATTGCATATAAAATTGATGGATTATTAGAAATGTCTTCTTCTGAATCTTTAGTTAGTGCAATAATCTTATTCACCGAATCTCGTTTATTAGAAATAATAATTTTATAAGGAGAATTGAAATTTTGCTTCATTCCCTGATTCATAAAGAAATTTGCACGTTCAAAATCAATATTTGGGTTCTTAAGAAAGATATTTCCAAGCAAATAGTATGCTTCCACCGAAACTTCAGTATTTTGATTGTCTTGGGCTACTTGATCCAAGCTCTGTATAGCAAAATCTAGGTTATTTCTGTCTAGTTCAATCTTTGCCAATTCTAGGCTTAATTTCCCTTTAATTGAGTTAAAATTTTCATCTAAGAGCAATTGTTCTATTCTTTTCTTAGCTTCATCAAGATCTCCTAATAAACGATACGTTTGAATAATCTTTAGATTCGATTCTCGAATCCTTGAAACCGATATTGTGTTACTAAGAACATTTTTATAGTTATCAGATGCTTGTTGATACAATTCATTTCCATAGGATAATTCTGCCATCTGAAAATAAATTTGTTCTCTAGTTAGACGGTTGCTAGCAGTTTTTGCCCCACGATCTAAGAATTGAAACGCAGAATCCGGTCGATCAATTTCAAGATAAATTTCACCTAACGCTAAGTATATACGAGATTCTAAATCTACCAATTCAGTTTCATCCAACAAATCTTTCAAGTCATTAATAGCTGGTTGAGGTCTAAAATCTTTCCATTTACATAATGCTAACCAATATTTTGTTTCATTTTGAAAGAAAACTTCTTCAGAATCCTTTAATTGATTAAATACTTCTTTTGCACTATCATATTCATTTTTAAAGAAATGAGATCTTCCCTTTAATAGTAATGCATCTTGTACATATTTACTATCACCATACTCTGTCAGTACTTTTTCAGATTTTTCAATTGCGCTTTGATATTCCTGAATAGCTTTTGAAGGTAGTTTATTTCCAAAATTTTCCATCCGTATTTTTTCTGCCATCTGATAGTGTTCTTGCGCATTATAAAAAGTATTGAAATAGGCACAGGCCTGGAGAAAAACCAAAAGACATAAGGATTTAATTATTTTTGAATTAAATTCAGATATCATAGACAGAAGTTACAATGAAGCTTGAAAAATTACAGACAATAATTTCGAAAAAAATATCAGAAACTATCTCCGTAGATTTTATCAAAATATTTGATTATACCGCGGAACATGAAAACCATGCAACCTTTGAAGGAAATTTCCACTTAAGCATGACGTTGGTAAGCCCTGATTTTGAAGGAATGAGTCTTATTGAGCGCCATCAACTCATATATAAAGTTGTTGATGAGTATATGCACAACGAAATTCATGCTTTAACCATGAAAATCCACACTCCTGAAGAATATAAAAAAATTACTGAGCGTAATTAGGTGTAGGAGCAATTCCTAAATTAATCTCTAATAAATCACTTTCAATAGTTCCAATAGGAGTTTCTACAATACGACCTATTTCTTCGTTGTTTCTAGCCACAATCACGGTTGGAACATAACGAATATCTTTTCCTACATGTTCGTTACCAGGACTAATTTTATCCCTATCTACACATACATATTGTACATTTTCTGGTGCAATATCTAATGTTTGGAATATTTTAGCGATTCTTGGCACTTCTCGTCTGCTATCAGCACACCAAGTACCAAGAAATACTTCATATGTATATGCATTCGGATTATCAATAGCACTAATTAATTGAAAGTCTACATCATATCCTTGGAAACCAGATGCATACCACTCTTCAAATGGATCTTGTTTTAGATCTTCTAAAACAATACTTCCCACTATCATTGGCTGTCCTGTATTAGGATCTTTTACTGTCCCATCAGGAAGATTATCAGAACAAGAAACTGATAAAAACAATACAGCTCCTAAAATAATAAGTTCGATAATCCTTTTTATGATAGTGTAGGACTGTCTCATTTTGTGTAATACTTATAAATCAGATAGGTTCCTAGAATGGTACAACATAAAGAAATAACAGAGCCTTCAATCCCAAATGCTCCTCCTGAAATAATATCAGGAACTTGTCCTGAGTTTTCATGTGCAATTGCTTTCCAAGAATCTACTCCCATTCCGCTAATTTCAAATCCAAATAACCCTTGGAAGAAATTCCATCCAAAATGAAAAAAGGTTGGAAACCATAGATTTTTGGTAAAGGTATAACTAATCCCTAGAATAAATCCTGCGGCGAATAATTCTGTCATTGGAACAAAGGTACTCCATACATTAGGATTGCCGGCATGCATTAAAGCAAACACCACAGAAGAAACGCCTAGTGCCCACCATCGATTCATTGAATCCATCAAATTGTTTAATACATAACCACGAAATACAATTTCTTCATCAAATGCAGCAACAAACAACATTAAGCTCACCATCATTACTCCTGGCTTTAATCCTACTGCTCCTGTTACTGTAATAGCCCCAAAACACCATAGAATAAGGAAAATACCACCTATAAACAATAAAGCAGCTCCTAGTCCAGCTAACATCTCTTGTCCGCGATCTTTTATGGATAATCCAATATTTGTTAATGGTTCTTTGTTAAATACAGTCATCATAAACCAAATTGCTGCAAAACTTGCAGTAATTTGAAGAAGAGACATGGCCAACATCATTGGTGATGCGAAGTCCATGCTGTCCATTCCTGCGGCATATCCTTCTACGGATGCCGGATCTTGCATGTCCACACCG
>CAZSGU010000004.1:0-3973 GCA_964606555.1 uncultured bacterium
ATAAAGATTAATGCTCTAAGCCATCCTTTTTTTACTACTGGTTCTGACATAATTTATTTTCCTTTCTTTTTAATTACGTTGCGGAGAGAGAGGGATTCGAACCCTCGATACAGTTGCCCGTATAACACCTTAGCAGGGTGCCGCTTTCAACCACTCAGCCACCTCTCCAAATTTGGATAATTTATAAACTACTAGATAAAAAAGATACTAGTCTATCTTTTAAATTGTCAAGCCCAGAATTGCTTACAGATGAGATATCAATATATTCCTCAGAGAACCCATTCCATTGATCTAATGTTTCTGGATTTTGTATAGTATCTAATTTGGTACGCACTATCAAGGTTGGTTTATCCATAAGCGTTTCATTAAATGTGTGTAATTCTTTCTTGAGCTTATTAAAAGTATCTTGAGGATTTTCGTCCAAAATATCAATTAAGAACAATAAAATTTTATTGCGTTCAATATGTTTTAAGAATTGATGTCCAAGCCCTTTCCCTTGGCTTGCTCCCTCAATTAATCCGGGGATATCTGCCATCACAAAGGATTGATATTCTCCATATTTTACAATCCCTAAATGAGGCTGTAATGTGGTAAATGGATAATCAGCTATCTTTGGTTTTGCGGTAGTCATTACAGAAAGTAAGGTCGATTTTCCTGCATTCGGTAATCCCACTAACCCTACATCCGCTAATACTTTTAATTCCAGCTCTACTGTAAGATGATTTCCTGGCATTCCTTCTTGTGAAAAACGAGGCGTTTGCTGAGTAGCAGATTTAAAATGATGATTTCCTTTACCACCAATTCCCCCTTCACATACAATATGGGTTTGATTTTCTTCCACCATGTCTAGAATCACTTTGCTTGATTTTGCATTTTTAATTACAGTTCCACATGGAATTTCTATTACTAAATTTTCGCCTGATTTTCCGGTTCTTTTATTGGGACCACCAGATCCACCATTCTTTGCCTTATACAGACGACGATATCGGATATCTTGTAAGGTATGTAAGTTAGGATTAGTTGAAAAGACAATATCACCGCCTTTGCCACCGTCTCCTCCGCTAGGACCGCCTTTATCTATGTACTTTTCTCTATGAAAAGATACAATACCAGTTCCACCGTTGCCTGCTTGCAACTCAATCTTTGCGTAGTCGATAAACATGATAGGAAGTTAAAAATTATTAATGATTTCGTCGCCAAATTCTGAACATTTCAACAATGTGGCTCCGTCAAGTAATCGATGAAAATCATAGGTTACACGTTTTGAAGAAATCGCTTTTTCTAATCCATTGGTAATCAAAGCAGAAGCTTCATTCCATCCCATATATTCTAACATCAATGCCCCAGATAATATTACTGATGATGGGTTGACTTTATCTAATCCAGCATACTTTGGTGCAGTACCATGGGTTGCCTCAAAAATAGCATGTCCTGTATCAAAATTAATATTCGCACCAGGAGCAATACCAATGCCTCCCACAGATGCGGCCGCTGCGTCAGAAATATAGTCACCATTTAGGTTCATAGTAGCAATCACATCATATTCAGCTGGTCGTAATAAAATTTGCTGTAGAAATGCATCTGTAATCACATCTTTTACTAACAATTTTCCATTATTAATCGCATCAGATTGTGCTTTATCTGCTGCCTCTTTTCCGTCAGATTCTTCAATTTTATCATACTGATTCCAAGTAAAAACTTGGTCAGCAAAATGGCTTTCAGCGTATTCATATCCCCATTTCTTAAAATACCCTTCAGTAAACTTCATAATATTACCTTTGTGCACCAAGGTAAGTGTTTTACGATTGTTCTTTAATGCATACTGAATTGCAGAGTGGACCAGACGATTGGTTCCTTCTTGTGAAATAGGCTTAATCCCAATTGAGCTGGAATCAGGAAATCGAATCTTCCCTTCCATCCCCAATTCGTTAATTAATTCAATGATTTTTTGTGATTCTTTGGTTCCATTTTCCCATTCTATCCCGGCATAAATATCTTCGGTATTTTCACGAAAAATTGTCATGTTCACTTTGCTAGGATCTAATAAAGGAGAAGGGGTCCCCTTATACCATTGGATTGGCCTTACACAAGCAAAGAGATCTAACTCTTTTCTTAATGTTACATTTAATGATCGGATACCACCACCAATTGGAGTCGTAAGTGGCCCTTTAATAGCAATAAGATGTTCTCTAATCATATCAAGAGTATCATTAGGCAACCATTCGCCATTTCTTTCGAATGACTTTTCCCCTGCAAAGACTTCAAACCATTCAATTTTTTTTGAAGAATTGTATGCTTTATGAACTGCTGCATCAATTACTTTCTTGCTAGCATTCCAAATATCAATTCCGATACCATCTCCCTCTATAAATGGAATAATTGGGTTATCAGAAACAACTAGTTTTCCATCAGTAAATTTAATTTTTTCAGCCATTATTTTAATTTATCTTTTAGTTTGTCTTCAATATTTTTTGGCACAAATTTTGTCAAATCTGCACCATGTCTGGCGAGGTCTTTAATAATTGTTGAATTTAGATGAAGAAATTTTTCATCAGGAATCATCAGCAATGTAGAAATCGATGGATTGATTCCATAATTTACATTTGCCATTTGAAATTCGAATTCAAAATCACTTACATGTCTAAGCCCTCGAATAATTGCTACAGCACCACAATCTCTTGCAAAATTTATCACCAAATTTTTTGGATTGGAATGAACAGAAATATTATTGATATCATCTAAACATTCTTCAATCATTGAAGCTCGTTCATCATGGGTGAATAATGGATTTTTTTCAAGATTATCAGATATGCAAATATGTACTTCATCAAATAATTTAGAAGCTCTTTTTGCTATGTCTATATGACCATAGTGAATCGGATCAAACGTCCCTGGATATATAATTTTTTTCATACCTGCCAGTAAAGTAAGTTTGTGCCCCCAAATTTACTAATTTTATTATATCCTGCAATAGATTCCTTCTTGCTACATTCCAAGACAAAAACTCCTCCTGGGTTTAACTTATCAAGACATAATTCTATTAATTTATTAATATTAGAAATATGATACGGTGGATCTGCAAAAATGGTATCATATTGTACAGATTTCTTTAAAAATCTATGAGCATCTCTTACTAAAAAGCTAAAATGGTCATATGGAATCGTTTTGGCATTAGTAATAATTTGATTCATATGTTTTTTATTCAATTCAACAAATGTGACAGATTCAGCCCCTCTGCTCGAAGCTTCAAACCCCATAATACCTGATCCTGAATATAAATCTAAAAAATGTTTCCCTTCTAAAGACCTGAGGACATCAAACATGCTTTTTCTTGCAATAGATGTTGTTGGACGATATTCAAACTTCTGACTTAATTGAATAGCGTGGTTCTTAAATTGTCCTGCTAATATTTTCATTAACTTAGAACAGTAATATAAAAATGAATTGAATTGTCAGCTTTGGTAAATAAGATTTTTCTCATAATAAAATTATTATAATTAGTAATCTGATCAATGATTTCATTAGAAAGCTCTAGTCCCTCAATCCTTAAGATTATATTGCCTACTTCTCTGTCTAATAGCACTCCATCGATTATCTTGAATTCTATTTCTTCTATATCAAGGATCCAGTTAAGAAAATTAGAAATTGAAGTAGAATTTTTACTTAAATCAGTAGGCAAATAGGGATCAATTTTATATACAACTTTATTCTTCGATAAATCAATCTGTTTCACTGCATTTGGGTCAACACCATTTAATAACGATAAAAGATCTTCATTTCCCTCCGCAGATACAACTCCATCGACAATGCTTAACATGCTAATTGAATTACCATACTCAGTAACAATCGAATCAAATACATTGATCATACTATATGATTTAGCATTATAAAATTCAAAAGGATTTTCTTTAACTATCACATCAGTTATAACAGGTTCTTCAATCATATCGGAAACCACTTCAGTATTTAATGA
>CAZSGU010000004.1:4073-39675 GCA_964606555.1 uncultured bacterium
CATCAGTTATAACAGGTTCTTCAATCATATCGGAAACCACTTCAGTATTTAATGATTTCAGATCTGTTTTGTTAATAGACCAAAGAGAAAACACTAACAAAATTAATGTTAAGAATGCAGCAACTATATTTCTAAAATAATTGAAAAAATTGGTTTCTTTTTTCTGTTTGGTAAAAGTTCTTTTTCTCTTATATATACTATCATCAATAATCTGAATTCCAACTGGGTTGATAAAATTTAACATTGGAGAAGATATATCAATTAATTGTGACAAAGTTTTTACAATATCTAAATCAGAAAATAAGAGATACTTTGAGTTAGACTTTTTGAGCGTTCCTTCCGCAATCTTTTGTAAATCATTTAAGCCTACAACCTTATTAAATGTTTTTTTCTTTCCACTATAATTAGCCTTAAAAAAAGAGAATCCTTTCCTTGAATAGTTAAAAATAAAATAGTTTTTTAAAGATTTAACTACTCTGTACTGGGTTGTTTTTGCCTGAGCAAGTATCACACTTGAAAGAGGAATAAGTCCTTTAATATCGATACCAGAATTATTGAAATTGAGCTTAATTTTTTCTTTTAGATAGTGATTGATTTCAACAACATGAATAAACTTCTTTGATGACTTTCTACTCTCTGCAATATAAAAATAGTTATTAAATAAATCTTTCCACTTAGTTTGAAGTTCATTCTTTATCTTTTCAGCTAATTTTATATCATCTTTTGCTGAACTAATAACCAATGAATGAGATAAAAGCTCATCATTAATAACAATTGAGGCTTCTTGATTTTCCAGTACTATTTTCTCATTTAATTCATCCAATGATTGGGCAATAACATTGCTTAATAGTTTCGGATCATAAATAGTCGATAATAAGGAATGATGAAATTTTACTTTTGATTGAAGAATTAGTTTATCTTTTTCAAGATTTCTTTTGAATACGACAAGAGTATGATTATGTACTATAAAATATAGCAATCAACTAGTTATCCCAACTTCTGGTTCCATCAATGATATATCCATGGCTTCTAGTCTTTAAAGAAAAGAATCCATATCTATTATCTCTATAAGAACGAATTGGGCTAGAAACTCGTACAGAGTTTGGACTAATCTCAATGATATAAGGCTCATCTGTTAATGGGCAATTGAATTGAGAAGAATCAGGAAGAGCAACAAAATTGTATTCTGGGTCTCTTTCTTTCCTGAATCTCTTATTAAAATAAGAAACTGTCTCAACACGTTCAAAAGTGTTTTCATTAACAACTTTCACAAATAATGGATCTGAAAGCGTATCACTTAAATTCTTTTTCTGGACATAAACGGTATCTTCTACACCGTCTTCAGTAAGCATTAGCACTGTAACAGTTGTATCTACCACAGTTTCCTTTGCAACTCTTCTAAGTCCAAATGTAGTATCATATTCAACATCAAATCCCTTAGGAATATTGACTAAAAATTCTTCCCCACTTAATTTGATTGATTGTTCACCAAGAAAAAGTGAATCTGCTGTTAGAGAATCTCTCACAGCATTAACAAGGCGAAGAGCTTTCAATCCATCCTCTTCATATTCACCAACTAAAACATTATAAAAATTCTCGATATTATAAACACTTTGCATACGAAATCTGCTTTCATTCTTATAAGCATCCTCTTCTTCCCATATTACACTAGGAACATAAATAACGACTAACATAAGAAGAAAAATAAAAAAAGTAATTATCTCGAGATAGTCGTTGAAGAATTTTTGTTTTGTTTTGTCCATTTTGTGTTATCTGAATTTACAATAAATAAGATTCATAGCAAGGCATTAATCGTCAAATTTTTCGAAGGCAATGTCCTTATTTGCAGTTATATCATGATAATCTTTTATAATCTTTTTTTCATCAGTAGATAATTTTTTAGGAATATCAATTTGAATCTTCACAAGCTGATCTCCCCTACCAGATCTCCTCAATCTTGGAAATCCTTTTCCTCTAATTCTTAGGATCTGCCCTGGTTCAATACCTGCTGGAATCTTAAGACTGGCTTTTCCATTAATTGTTGGGACTTTGATCTTATCCCCAAAAACGGCTTGAGAAAAACCAATCCTTACCTGTAAAAGCAAATCATCGCCATATCTTGAAAAATGTTCATGTACTTCTTCTTCAAAGAAAACATACAAGTCTCCAGAAGTTTTATTGATATCTTCATGTCCTTGTGATTCTAGCGTCATATAATTACCAGTCTCAACTCCAACTGGAATATTAATTTTGATTGTTTCTTCTACCTTGACCATACCATTCTTATCCGAACCAGACGGTATATTATCAATAACTTTACCATATCCTTTACATTGAGGACAAATTGATGTGGAACGCATTTGACCAAGGAAAGAATTTGTTACTTTTGTTACTTGACCGGATCCTCCACACATTGAACAGTTAGTAAACGTAGCACCATCTGCTAATTTTAATTTTTTTAACTTAATTTTTTTAGAACCACCATTTACAATTTCAGCATATGTAACTTTAATTTTTACTTTAACATCTCCACCAGTTCTTGCCCTGGAAGCAGTCCTACCACCAGAAAAGAAAGATTCAAAAGGATTATTTCCACCAAATATGTCACCGAATTGACTGAAAATGTCTTCCATGTTCATTGAGCTAAATCCTGCCTGTCCACCTCCCATACCATTAAAGGCAGAGTGACCAAGTTGGTCATATTGTTGTCTTTTAGATGAATCACTTAGAACAGAGTATGCTTCAGCTGCCTCTTTAAACTTATTCTCAGCTTCTTTGTTATCAGGATTACGATCTGGATGATACTTCATAGCAATTTTACGATAGGCACGTTTAATTTCTGTTTCATTTGAATTCTTTGAAACCCCTAATATGTCGTAGTAATCTCTCATTTTTTATTTACCACTACTTTAGCATGTTTAATAATTAAATCTTTATATTTAACCCCGACTTCATAGACTTCTACTATTTCATCGTCTTTCTTTTTTTTGTCGCTTGTAGTTGTCAATGCTTCATGTAAATCGGGATCAAAAGTATCACCTTTCTCTCCAAACTCTGTTATCTGTCTTTCCTCCATTTTCTTTAAGAAATCTTTCTGAATCAGAGCAAGCGCATTTTTAGTATCTTTATCTTTATAGGAATCAATACCACGATTAATTGTATCTAGAATAGATAAAAAGTCTAAAATAAAACTCTTACCTTCATATTTTAAAATAGATGAAATCTCTGTCTCTTTTCTCTTTCTAAAATTATCGAATTCTGCTCTTAATCTTAATTCTTTATTTTGTAGATCTTGAATAACATTTTCTAAATCTTTTTTAGTCATTCTTTTTTTCTTTAATGGCTTTTTTTTATCCAAATCACCATTTGATCCATTCTTTATTTTTTTGCTCATACAAGTATTCTCTTCATTGATTTACCAGATGCATAAGTGCTTATAATAAGCGACAAAACAATTATCCATGCCCATAAATAATTATCAATTTCTATATTGACACCAAGATAGGAATTTATTACTACAAATCCATATTTCACTAGGAAAAATGCAAGCAGCGAACCTATGACAGATTGCAAGAAAGTTTCAATGAAAAATGGGGTTTTTATGAATAAGTTTGAAGCACCATTATATCGAAGAATTTCAATAAAATCTCTTCGGTTTGATAAAGATAAATTTGTTGTGTTTCCTATAATCTGAATTGAAATAAATATCACCAGGAGTACTAATACTAAGAAAAAAAAGATAAATAAGTTGATTCGACTTTCAATATCATCAATGTAATTTCCTTGATAACTTATTTCATCAATCAGTGAATTTAATTTATATTCTTCAATTAGTGTATTGACTTGATTAGAATCAAATCCATTCTCTTCTAAATTAACCTTTAATGAGGTTGGCAAAGGATTATATCCTAACACCTCGATAATATCTTCTCCAAATTCGTCATAAAATATTTTTGCAGATTCCTCTTTACCAATAAGATCAACAGATGTTACCAACGAATTATCTACAAGTTCATTCTTTAAATTAATAGCTTGATCTAAGCTCGTTTCCGAATCTAAGAAAACCTCAAAAGTATATTTAGACCGAAGAAAATTAACAACATTATCTGTATTGTATCCTAATACAAAAAAAGTACCCAGTATTGTAAAATTGATAAAAATTGTAACAATACATAGAAAATTAGTAAGCTTATTCCTAGTAAAGTTTTTAATTCCTTCAACAAACAAAAATGCTAGTTTATCTATCATCCGCTGACTATTCTACCTTCATTTAATTCAATTACTCGATATGCTTTATCAGAGATAAGTTTATAATTGTGCGTTGCCATAACTACGCACGTTCCCTCTTTATTAATCTGTTCAAGTATTTTTAAAATCTTATGCCCCGTGGTAGGATCTAAATTTCCTGTTGGTTCATCGGCCAATATAATATCAGGATTCTTCACAATTGCACGGGCAATACATACCCGTTGCTGTTCTCCGCCAGATAATTCATCAGGAAATTTCTTAGAATAATGTGACAATTCGGTTAAATCCAATGCCTCTCTGACAAGTTGTTTAATTTTCTTCCTACCAACTCCATTAATATGCAAAGGTAAAGCAATATTCTCATATACAGTCCTTTGCTTTAGAAGTTTATAATCTTGAAAAACAACCCCAATTTTCTTTCTTATTTTGTGTATAGAAGATTTTTTAACATTTTTTGAAGAATAACTTAGAACATTCACCTCTCCTTTGTGAGGAAACAGATCAAAATAAAGCAACTTTAAGAGTGTTGTTTTCCCAGAACCAGTCGGACCAACAAGAAAACAAAATTCGTTATCTTGGATCTCTAAATTAATATCATAAATCCCCGATTGATGAGAATAATTGTAGGTTATATTTTCAAAATCAATCATGAAAACTGTAAATAAAGGAATATAGTATATAACAATAGAAGAAGAATACCTGAAGATCTATTCAATCCACCAAAAAACAATGATAAAGGCAGTAATAAAAACACTAAAATCAATCCATAAAATAATTCAAAATTAATATTACTAAATACTATAGGATTGATTAGTCCTACTACTCCTAAAACAAAAACAATATTTAGGATATTTGAACCAATAATATTTCCTAACGATATGCCCACCTCTTTCTTCGACAAAGCTACCATAGTTACAAAAACTTCTGGAAGAGATGTCCCTATAGCAACAACAGTCATACCAACAGCTTTTTCAGAAAATCCAAATTGTCGAACTAAAGGTGCTGCACCATTATTAATAAAAAGTTCAGAACCCCAGTATAGACACATACCACCGGCTAATAGTCTTACCAGTGATGGAAAAATATTTCCAGAAACCTGGGTATCACTACTAGGTTCAACATCTATGCTGGCTCTGAAAATTCTTCCAAACATGAAAACTGAAAAAATAAGGAGAAGACCTAACGAATCTTGAGTCGATATCATATTATCTAGAGAAGTAAAATATAAATAAACACATGCCAGTATATTATACACTATTACAGTTTTGATATCACTTAGTTGGAATTTGACACTATAAAACAAAGCAGGCAATCCTAATGCAAGACCAATATTTGCAACATTAGAACCTAATACATTTCCCATTACAAATTCCGAATATCCTCCTAGAGCTGATATAATACCAACTACTAGCTCTGGAAAAGATGTACCGATTGCAACAACTGTTAATCCAATTACGAAATCTGAAAATCTTAATTTTCTTGCAATGGCTTTGGCAGCATCAATTAACCATTCTGATCCTACAAATAAGATGGCAGAACCAACAGCTAGAAAAAATAGACTAGATAACATTAGTATAGCTCATTTTCATTGATATATTCCCATACTTCTTTTGGAACCATGTATCGAATTGTTTTTCCTTCTCGCCATCTTGCCCTTATGTTTGTAGAAGAAACTTCAAACCTTGGTATATTTGCAAAACGTACATTATCTAATATCCATTGTGGAATATCGCTTGGAGTAAAACCGGGTCGAATAGCAACAATGATATTACATAATTCCATAATTCTTTCAGGGTCTTTCCAAGTATGGAAACTTCTCAAAGTATCGCTTCCCATGAGAAAGAATAAATCTTTTTTATCTATATTTAAACTATTTACAAATTCTTCCAATGTATCAACCGTATAACTAATTCCTTCTCTTTTTATTTCTATATCTGAAATCTCAAAATTGGTATTATTGATTAAAGAAATTTCTAGCATCTTTAACCTTGTTTTAGGTGAAGAACTATCCCCATTTTTTTTGGCAGGAGAAATATTAGCAGGAACAAATATCAATCGTTCAAAATGCTCAGATTCGAAAACTGTTTGCGCAATCAAAAGATGTCCAATATGGGGAGGGTCAAAAGTACCACCGAAGATACAAGTTTTCATATTTTATCCTTTTATAAAATTATGATGCATTTTCTAAAATCTCAGACGCTAATTCTTTGAAATTATCATCCACAAACAATTCACTATTATTGATAAGTTCTTGTAAAAAAGTATTTGCTTCGTCTTCTTTCTTCATAAGCACTAAACAACGAATAATCTCTAAATTCGCTTGACTATAATACTCTGTATCATAGTAGTCATTTGTAACTATTCTATATGAAACTAACGCAGAATCATATGCTTTCAACTTAATATATAATTCACCAGTTTCCATATTTTTCCTTGCCAATCTTAATCTAATTTTTTTAATTAATTTATCTGCATCAACAGAGTATTCAGACTGAGGGTAATCATCTAGAAATTGTTGAATTTCTTGTATCGCTTTCGTGCTTGAATCTTGATCATGATAATAATTAGGAGAAAGCTCCATAAGAGATTCACAAATTCTCCAACGAGATTTTTCTATATAAGGACTAAAACCCATTCTGGCAACCAGCTTCTCATATTCAACTAAGGCTAAATCATAATCATTATCTAAAAAATATGATTCAGCAAGAAAAAACAATGCATCATCTCCTAGATCTGTATGAGATGCTCTTTCAACTATAATATTAAATTGTTGAGCAGCACGACCATACTTTTCTTCTTGGAAAAATACAAGGCCTTCATCGAATCTTTGTTTATAAGGAATATCATCGTTAAACGGATTGGATAGTCCACACCCCATTAAATAAAAAACAGTTAATATAAGAACTAGTCTCACTTTAGAAAATATTATGTGTTAAACGATAGTTAAAAAGAACCACTTAGAGAAAATCTCACCATATTTGAATGTGGATCGAGATCTCCGCCCATAACGTAGCTAACATCAAATCCGACAGGATCTAAACGAGCACCTATACCTAAAGTAGTATAACTCAACTCACCTGATGGATCATTCATAAATCCAGCTCTTAAAGCAAAGTTTTCTACGAGAAAATACTCGAAACCAAGATTTGTCACCATTGCTTGATCATTAACTTCATAATTCAAATCAAATGCTAGATTTCCTGCTCCTTCAAGCATTAATAAACCAATACCAAAACCTAAGCGAGTAGGAAGTGGATCTTCTTCCCCGTCACCAAAACTTACACCTGGACCAAGGTTAGTTAAAACGGCTCCCATCGTAAGATTTGGATTATTCATAGCATTATGTCTGAAATACCCTAGATCAACAGCAAAACTCCCAGCAGATCCATCAACATTACTTAGATCGGCTAATTCTTGATAAAAATATTTACCATTGACTCCCCATGATGAATTCTCATCAACTATTTGTGAATAAGATAAATTTAATGCATACATGAAGCTAGAAAACGAACCAAGCTCATTACCATTATCATCAGTACTGATTTGATCTCCAAGATCTAAATAAGTAAAGTGTCCTCCAATCGCAGAATTCTCTTTAAAAGGCATCGCAAATGTAAGAAAATCATAAGCCATGTCATCAACTAAATTTGGTAAATAGCTGGTATGCATAAATGAAAATTGTTTACTTGATAAATTAGAGAGACCAGCTGGATTGTAATATGTAGAATAAGCATCATTAGCAACGCCAATTTGGGCTTCTCCCATACCATTAGCTCTTGCTCCTGGATTGATTGCTAAAAATAAAGATCCCGCTTCTCCTTGAGCCATGGTTATTTGCGAAAATAAGAGTAAAGCAAATATAGATTTTTTATAACTCATGATGCATTAAGTATAAATAAAATTTAGTAAAAGAACAAAGGAATATATGTGATAATCAAAACTCCAATTAATCGGATAAAGAAATATGGCATTGTTGCTTTATATACCGTTGGCATATCTTTATTAAAACGATAAGATGATAAAAATAGATTCATTCCTACTGGTGGCGTAATATAACCAAGTTCAAGATTTGCAATAAAAATAATAGCTAAATGTATAGGGTCAACACCAAAATATGCCGCCAATGGAGCAATTAGAGGCACTATGACAATAATAGCAGAGAAAACATCCATAATACAACCAGCAATCAGTAGAAGAATATTGAGTGCCAATAAAAATATAATTTTTGATTCAATTGATTGTTGAGTAAAGTGGAGAATTTTTAACGGAATCTCAGCGTCTACAAGATATCCAGTAAATCCCATAGCAAATCCCAAAATAATTAATACTCCACCAACAAGTGTTGCACAATCTATCACAATTCTAGGAATATCTTTTACACTGATATCTTTATAGATATATAACTCAATAAATAGAACATAGACGACTAAGAGTGCTGCACATTCTACAAGTGTTGCAAAACCACTAAATAAACCAAAAACAATCAATATAGGAATAACAATCTCCCATTTTGCAACAAACAAAGCTTCCATAGAATTTTTCAAACTAAATTTTATTTTTTTCTTTTCGTTTGGTCTATGGTAAAAACCATATAATACGACAACCAACAACAGAAATAGTGCTGGAAAAAACCCCTGTTTAAATAAATCAATAGGGTTAATACCAGCTGTTACTGAATAGATAATTGCAGGTAAACTTGGAGGAAAAAGTAGTCCTAGAGATCCAGCCGTAGTAATAAGCCCTAAAGAAAATATTTCAGAATACCCATCTTCCACCAAAATTGGATACAAAATAGCACCAAGCGCTAAAATAGTAACACCAGATCCACCTGTAAGCGCAGTAAAGAATGCACATAACAATACAACAATCAATACCGTAGAACCAGGAAGCCATCCAAGCGAAGTCTTAAAAAAATCCAAGAGACGTCTAGAAATGTTGCTTTCAGCAAGAAGGTATCCTGCTAATGTAAATATAGGAATAGCCGCTAATGTTGGAGAAACAACAATACGATACGCACTATCACTAATGGTAGAAATTAAATCAAAATTTGTAGCCCAATCTGTAGGTTCTGACAAAAAGAAAAGTATTGAAAGAGTAGCCAAGACAATAAAAATGGGTAAACCAAATGCGACCAACGCAAGAGTACCTAAAACTTTAATTGTAAGAAAGATTTCGTTCGAAAATGGAAATTGCCAATGATAAAGAATTGCAATGGTCAAAAAAGAATAAAAAACCAAGAACAAACGATAATTTAATTTACTGCTACTTGTCATTATCATATGATACCAGATTAAAAACAATCCAACCGGAATAATGCTCTGAGCAAACCAAACTGGTATCAATGGAGCAACAAAATCTGGGTATTGAATCCCAATCTGTATCATTTTGAGATAAGAAACAGCAAGAAGGAAGACTATTCCAACTGATACAGCATGAACTAAAAAATGACCGATATTGAATTCAGAAGATTGTTTAAAAACAGGCTCCCTAACAACCGCTAAAAGCCTATTAGATCGTGCTGCTAAAACCGCTCCCATAAATGCAATCCACAAAGTCATATGTTGCACAATTTCTTGAGAAGCAGGAATTGAAAAAAAATCGATTGATCGAGACAAAATCTGGAAAACTGGGAAAGAGATAATAACCGCAAAGCAAAAATAACAAATAAAATTTTCTATCTTGCTAAGGAAATTATTCATCAATTGCGGAAGTTACCTTATCATATATATCCTTAGGAACATACGTGTCAATCACATCAGGCATAATTTTTTCTTTAAAATCATTCCAGATTTTTAATTCTTCATCCGTTGGCGTTTTAACGTTCATACCATATTTTTTCATCATTTCGATTGCTTGGGCATCTGTTTTTCTACCATTTTCTTGATATTTTTTACCTATTTCTTGCGCTATTTCCATCATTACTTTTTGATGTTCTGGTCGTATTTTTGACCAAACTCTTTCATCAATGATGACCGCTCCGATAAAAACAGCCCATTTCAAATCTAACATATTTGGCATTAAAGCAAACCATCCAGAACTCAATGATAGTATTGGGACAGTCTGCATACTATTAATCATTCCAGTCTGTAAACTGGTTAAAATATCTGTCTCTGATACAGGAATTGCATTAAATCCAAATTGTTTGAAAAGTTCAACAGTGACATAATCTCCAGCCGTTGTATAAATCTTAGCATTCCTCAAATCTTCTGGGACTGCAATTTCATTCGCAGAAAACCAATACACCCAACCAATATCCACCAAAAATAATAATTTAAATCCACTCTCAGATAATCCATTACTTATATCATCAAACATAACCTCTTTTACGCTCTCTACATCATCATAATCTTTAAATTTCATAGGAATCGTAAATGCTTGAATCTGATCTGTTAAATCAGCCAATCCTATCGAAGACATTGCTGAAGCTTGAATCTGACCAATGCGCATCTTGCGGATAGTATCACTCTCACGTCCAACAACACCATTTGGATAAATTCGAAGTATAATTTCACCGTTTGTTTCTTCTTGCCATCTTTGCCCCATTTCAAGAAGAAGGTTGTAGTATTCAGTTCCTTCAGGTGCAAGCGTAGCAAGTTTTATTACAATGGGTTTAGAAATCAGAGTTCCTGAACAAATAATTAATAGAAAAATAGTTTTAATAAAATTTATCATATTAAACACCTACATATAGAATAGATCGTCAATCCTAGTTAATAACCATTTTGCTCGTAATTTAGATAATAAATTAGCTTGTTTCATATCTTTGTCTGCATTGATATCCATTGACAAAGCTTTGTTAACCAAATCTAGAAAATAATCTTTATCTTGTTTTGCTACGGCAAAACTTTCTGCTAAAGTAACATAAATACCAATATTATTTCCATTTGCTGCACGATCAGCAAGCTCAAAATATTCCAAAGCTTTCTTCTCAGAATCTCTGTCTCCTGTCGTATCATTTAAATATACACTCATCATAGCTGCATATAATGATCCTTTGTTCCAACCAGGCTCAAGAGCAATAGCATTATCAAGCAACCATTTAATATTCGTTAAATCAATTAAATATCTTGGATCGCCTTTGCTAGCTGATATAGATCCTGCCATTGCACCACTAAGCCAATACAAATAAGGAATATCTCTTGTTGTAAAACTAATCGACTCTTTGTTAATCATTTTAGATTTAAAATCGGGATGCCTTAATGATAATGCGGTCAACATATATTCTCTTGATGTTAAAAAAAGATCAAGAGCTTCCGAATAATATTCTCTTGCAGTATAGTAATCAGCATACATTAATCTATCTGCTTTATCCATTAGAATTGCATAGGAAAATTGGATTAATCTTTCGGACGCTTCTAAATAAACTGTAGAATTAAAAGAATCTTTCCTAATCTTCTTCTCTTGTGTTTTTGCTGTGAGAGGAATAGTGTACTCAATGATATCTGCTCCAAACATTGTACTTCTATTTACAGAACATGCATTGAGAAATAAAATTGAAAAAATCCAAATATATAATTGTCTTCTTTGAAAAATAATCATACTAATAAATTGGAAATGATTTACATAACGCCTTTACTTCTTTTTTAACAGAATGAATAATATTTTCATCTTCACTATTCATAATCACTTTGTCAATCAAGTTAGCAATAATTTTTACTTCTTCCACACCCATTCCTCTTGTTGTTAAGGCAGGAGATCCAATTCTGACTCCGCTAGTAATAAATGGACTTTTCGGATCGAAAGGCACCATATTCTTGTTTAAAGTAATGCCAGCAAGATCTAATGCGTGCTCTGCTTGTTTACCGGTAATATTTTTGTTTTGAAGATCTAGTAGTATAAGATGTGTATCAGTACCACCAGAGATAATATTATACCCTCTCGATTTAAATTCTTCAGCAAAACATTGTGCATTATCTAAAACAGATTGGATATAAGTTTTAAAACTAGGTTTTAAAGCTTCTTTAAATGCAACAGCTTTTCCTGCAATAACATGCATTAGTGGTCCTCCTTGTATGCCTGGCATTACTGCAGCATCTAACAATTCGGACATCATCTTCGTTCTTCCCGTTTTTGGAGCAACTATTCCATACGGATTCTCAAAATCTTTTCCCATTAATATAATCCCACCTCTAGGCCCTCTTAATGTTTTGTGTGTACTGGTTGAAACCACATGACAATATGGAAACGGAGAGGGATGTAATTCTGCTGCAATCAATCCTGCATTGTGACAGACATCTCCATGCAAAAACGCTCCTACTTCGTCAGCTATTTCTCTAAATCTTTCAAACTCAACTTGTCTTGGATAGGCACTAGCACCGCAGATAATTAGTTTTGGTTTATGTTCTTTTGCTTTCTTTAATAAATCATCAAAATCAATTAGTCCGTCATCTTTTTTTACATGAAATGTTACCGCATTATACAGTTTTCCAGAGAAACTAACCTTGCTTCCATGAGTCAAATGGCCCCCATGACTAAGATCAAGGCCCATAATACAATCTCCTGGATTTAACATTGCCAAATAAACACCCATATTAGAAGAAGAACCAGAATGAGGCTGTACATTTGCATAGTCTGCTTTAAATAATTCTTTTGCACGATTGATAGCCAAATTTTCTGCCTCATCAACGTGGATACATCCACCATAATATCTTTTACCAGGATATCCTTCAGCATATTTGTTTGTTAAAGCCGAACCCACAGCTTCTAAAACAGCTTTGCTTGTAAAGTTTTCGGAAGCAATGAGTTCTAGGAAATTATTTTGTCGCTGAACTTCGGAATTAATTATTCCAAAAATATCAGGATCTTGATTTTTCAGATTTGACACTTATTTACCAATCGCTTTGCTTAGGCAAAGACTCGCTTGCCCAATCATAACATCTACCAGAAGCTTTAACTTTACCAGTAGCTTGAACTTCTTTATCAGTCATAAACCAATCAGAATATCCAAATAATACATCATTATCTTCAAGCCAGTTTTTTTGTTTGAAATATTTTGAATTTCCTTTTTTCTCTGCCTTTAGAAAATAGTTATATGCCAGGGAGGCAATTATCTTATCAGAACGTGAGAAGTTATCGGTTCTACAAGATTGCATTGCTTTATAATACAGATTTCCCATGTGTGATAAAGATTCTGCATTATTTTTTGAAATTTTTAGTGCTTTATTTGCCCAATTATATGCCGCATCAAATTCTTCCATTTGTATATTATTTTCTGATACTAATATCGCAACTCGGTAATTATTACGATCCAATTCAAATAATTCTTCAAAAATATCAACAGCATCTTCAAAATCAGAATTTTCACTATAAGCTTTTCCAAGCTTCATATAAACCATATTGTTGTTTCTATTATAGTCTAGCGTATTCTCTAGAACATCAATAGCTTCATCCAAATCACCATTATCAATCAATTTCTCTGCATACTCAGTTGCATAAGAAACATTATCTGTATTATTTTCATATCTATCTTTGAAAATTTCTAAAGGATCGTCTCCAGATTCTTCATATGCTCTAGCTAAATCAGATTGTACACCAGAATTGTTTGGGTCAAAAACCAAGATTTTCTTCAAGACTGATACTTGTTCATCAGTTCTTCCCTGTTGTCCATATGCTGATGCTAGATCTCGTAATGAAGTTGTATCTTTAACTCCCATGTCCATCAAACGTTCGTATTCGATAATCATTTCATCAATTTTATCTTGTTTTTTATATGCATATGCAAGTCTTTTGATTAGATCAGTGTTCTCTGGAAGCTCTTCTAATCCTTGAACAAGCGCTTCTTCTGCTTTGTCGTACTGCCCCAGATATTCTAGTGCAACAGCCCAATATAAGTATACATCATTAGGATTAACCCAATCTGAATTCCATTCATCGCATCGTAAATTAATCAATTCAGAATATGCATTCGCACTTAGCTCCCAACTGCTGGTACTGTAATATTGTTGTGCACTACTTGCAAGCTGTGGGCATCTATCTTCTCTTTCATCTTCAATAGAATATGGCCAATAATCTTCATTATAAATTAATCTGGTAGCTTCTCTACAATCTACTTCTTTTGTTTCAATTCCATTTGAAATCCTTAGTGTTTCCCCTCTCCTACATTGTGCATCAAGTACACTACAAAAAAAGAGTATAATAATTAACATATTAGATAAATATTTACTATTCATAAAAATCAGTCTCCTATTTATTAAATTTCTCTTCTTTTAATAAACCACAAATCTCCAATGCTCACACCTATGCTAAAAACTTGCATATTCTCAACACCAGCCTGGTAAATACCACTTCTTTGTACAAAATTATATCCAACATCAAATTGATTATTAGTTAATCCAAATTTAACACCAAAACCTAAAGCTAAACCAACTTCATTAACAGAATCTAAACTTTCTGTTGTCATTGGATTAACAATATTATAATTGCCAAAGAATATACCGCCTCTAAGATGCATTCTATCAAATGTATTATCTGTCAGAGGTTTGGGAAATTTATTTAAAGAAACATTAACTCTATTTTTTTCTTTAATGTGCCCAGGATAAATCGAACTTAATAAATTGTTATTTCCTTTATTTTGCCACATATCAAGTTCGAGTTGTAAATGATAGAGTTCATAAATCTCATAATCTAACCCAATTTTAATATTATTAATTTTGATTTCATCCCCAAAAGTAACTTTTGTTGGCAATAATGCTTCAGTAGCACTAGGATAGTCGGTGCCATCATGATAATTGTTAGAATTAATATCAATAAATGCTTGGTATGATTCATTGTCTACATTAACAGGGTTAAGAGACAGATTATAATTTAAAGCAAGAACCAACGGTTTATCTCTAAAGGAAAATCTTTTAGTAGTATAATATAGTTCAAGCAATGAACCTGAAAAATAATCTCTAGATTGTAGAAGATGATTTGTGTCATCAATAATCAGATCTCGTACACTTCGAGATGATCCAAAAATTACATCTATAGCCACCCCAATATCATCTTGATCAGTTAACTTGTAACCCACAGCAAATTGCATCATTGATGAACCCCCACTAGTTTCATCTGATCGAGAATAACTTAATGTATCACTTTCATTGAATATAAATTCCTGGTAAGTACTATCAATAATAGTTAATTGCCTTGACAAGAATGGGGAAAAGCTTATCCCAATAGATAATTTCTGTTTTGCGGGTATAATAAGTTTTGCACCAGACAAATTTGAATTATTGACAGATTGATTACCAAATGAATTATGCTGACCCTCAAAAGAAAGTGACAAAAATGTAAATAGCATATTATGCCACGTTGAAGGGTTAGATAAAGATACATTGTTCTGAAAACTTGGGACTAAACCAATTGATCCTGAACCTAAAGATGCTGATTCATTATTCTGTGAGAACATACCATACCCATACCCATTCATTGTAGACTGCCCCAATAAACTGCTTATCAATATGATATATATAAATCTATGGCTTAACATATAACACCTCAACATTTTGAGTATTCAGCCTTACCTTGTCGAATGGACTGTTTGATGGAGCACTCCAAATTTGTAAACCATGATTTTCAATTAAATTATTTTTATATAATTGAATAAAATTTTGAATAGGAAGTTCCACTCTACCATCTTCAATTTTTCTTGAAACTAAGAAATTTATATCAAGAGAATAATTTTCGTTTTCATATGCGCCTGAAAGAGTGTCAAATGTCGTAAAATTCCAATTTGATACAGTATCCGATAACGCTGCAATCACAACAAAAAAATCGTCTCCTTCATCAACATTGGATGACTCAACGTCTAGCACTAATCTTGCATCTTTTATAATTGAATTTCTTGTAAGGTCATCGATAATATTTAAGTCATATTGAAGAATTGATTGATTTCCTGAACCAGAATTCAATGAAACATAATCATGATCTTCAAGCGTAATTTCAGGCGGTTGAACAACACTAATATCTCGCGATCCATAAAATGTAACAAAAGTATCAATCAATGTAGTATCATTTACTGTTGCTTTATACCACACTCTCAATTTTGGACTAAATGAACCTCCTGCCTCTTCGCTTTTGATAGTAAACAATTGATCCAAATCATCACTTGCTTTTAACATCATCGTTCTTGCAGGATATTGTTCTGTATCAAGAAATTCTTTGATTAAGTCAATGTTGTCATCCTTAAATAAAAAACTAATAGTGTCACTTGCAGCAGCACTATCGGGCATAATCGACTCCAAAGGAACTTCATGGATTAATTTAGCAACGCTCTCAAAATCTGTATAATCTGCCAAACTATAGAAATTAGTTGAATCTTCAGAAAAAATACTATCTTGATCAGCTAGTACCGAGTATAAAGATAAAGTTGATGCAGAAGATAATGAATCAGTAGTTTGAACAAAAACCATTGCACTGTCTACTTGAATTGAATCTGCTAATAAATCGCTGAGTTGGGTTGGTGGAAGATAGCCAGCAAATAAAGTGAATTCTACTAAAGAGAATAAATTTTCTGAACCTTTCAAATTTCCAAAAAATAAGGTCTGACCTGTCCCTAATCCGCTAGGATAAGCCTGGAAAACTTTACGTTTATCTAGAGGAAGAGTTAGAGTGTTAATCGTATATTCTGGATTATCTATTTCATCATATAAAATGGTTTCTTCCGAACAAGACACAGCAATAAAAAACAAACTAATGATTATAAGAAAGATTCTGTTAGAGAAATAAAATTTCATATTATAAAACCTTAATTGTACGATCAATTTTATCAAATAAGGGTGAATAATCCACTTCATCATCACCACTTAAGTCAACTACAGAACATTTCTTTGAATCTTTAAATATTTTTAATTTCATTAGCTTAGACGATATCTTATTTTTTTCACCATTAATAATAATAGTTTTATCTGCAAACATACATCCTATCTGATTTAAGTTTAACGACTTAATTGAAGAAATAGTTTCATCTTGTAATCCTATATTTTTAGAATCAAAAATAATATCTTCATTGAGAGAATTGGTTAAATAAATAGACTTAATCTTTGCAAGTGCTTTATTTTCCTTTGATAAAATATTTAGCAACAATGGTATTAGCGCTGATGTCCAACCATTACAAATAATAATATTTGGATACCAAAACAAATTTGGCAACATTTTGATTGATGCAAGACAATAAAAAGCAAATCGTTTGTCATTGTCAGTTAAAAATCGACCATTCTTTGATTTATACAAAAGATTATTCAATTCTCCAAAGAATCCCTTTTCCTCTAAGAAATATACCTGCAATCTAGATTTTGGTAAGAATGCGCTTTTAGCAGAACATACGAGTTCAGAATCACCAAAATTAAGGAAGATTTCTTTTAAGCGAATTACTTCTCTTAAGATATATTTTCTCTCACTGATAAAGCCATATTTTGGCATCAAACATCTTACATCATTTCCTTTTGACTGAAGACTTAAAGGAACTTCAGAAGAATAATCAGATAAAGATGACGTCGAAGCAAAAGGCTTCATTTCGCTAGTAATATAAAAGATTTTTTTTGCCATCACCAAGAAGCAAGAAAATTAAGTAAATAGGATGAGAAGTTCAACCGACAATTATTATTAATTTTCGGATAAATTAATTACTAGACTCAGCATTATGAAACATGATAATAAGAAAGATCCTCCTGCTGAAATAAAAGGCAATGGTAATCCTTTCACTGGTAATAAACCAACAGTCATGGCAGAATTAATGAATATATGACACAAAAGAATTGAACCTATACCTATTATGACAAGACTAGAAAAATAATCAGACAATTTAAATGCAATATCAAGAAGGGTTTTGATAAATAAAAAGAAAATAATCATGACAAGAAAAATTCCTACAAATCCAAATTCTTCAGCTATTACTGATAAAATAAAATCTGATTCTTGTACAGGCAAAAACTTAAGTTGAGTTTGAGATCCATGACCAAATCCTTTTCCAAAAAACCCACCAGAACCAATTGCGGTTACACTTTGTATGATATGATAAGCGGATCCCATTGGATCAAGGTCTGGATTTAAGAATGTTAGAATCCTTTGTTTTTGATACTCTGCTAAATTATTCCAAAAAAATGGAGTCAATAAACCTGCAAAAATATTGGCAAAATACAGGAATGAACCTGATATAAGATTTGGACGAAACATTAGAAAACACAGGAACATCACGACAGCCCATATGCTGAAAAAAATAATATTTGATGCTGCAAGTATAGTAATTATTGGAGCAATAATTAAAAATATAATAAAACCATTAACTCCAGCCCAAAGCAGCATTGGAATTAAAGGTGAACATACAATAACTGCTGTTCCTAAATCTGGTTGATTTAATACTATTCCAGCACAAAAAAGAGTTAGAATGGCAGGAATAATAACAATTAATTTAGATTTTACTTCAAGTTGGTGATTAGATAAATATTTTGCTATGGCAATAATTAATGCAACCTTCAAGTATTCTGATGGTTGAAGAGTCATAAAACCCAGATCAATCCATCGATATGTATATTCAACTTGTGGTAAAAAAAATGGAATAAAACACAATATTGCTATTACTACAAAAATAGTTGTTGAATTATCATGAATAGTCTTTAGAGGAATATTCCTTATTAATACATAAACAAAAAATGACAATAATATGAAAATACACTGCCTAAAAAATGAACTTCCTATTGATAAAGGATTATCAGAAATACTATAAAGAGCAACAAGACCAATTATAAGCAATATACCCACTAATACAATTAATCGATTCCTTAAATCTTTTGCACTAAGAAATATAAGATTATTGGATGACATAACTATCTATCCGCCAAATATTTTTGTGAATTATTAATAAAATATGAAGCTATATCACCAGCTAAGGGAGCTGCTACTGAACCTCCACTACCTCCATTCTCGACAATGGTTATAATTGAATATCTACTATTATTTAATTCAAAAAATCCTATAAACCAAGCATGTGCCTCTCCGTGAGGATTTTCTGCAGTTCCAGTTTTTCCAAAAAATTGTAAATCTTTACTAGAAGGCATTGCTCTCCAACCGGTTCCTCCTGTTGCATTAATTACATCAAATAATGAGCTCCATATATAATCCCATGTTTTATCTGAATACTCAATTGGAGCATAGTAACTAATATCTTTATTAAGATTCATCTTTAGTTTTGCAGTTTCCCCTCTTGATGCAATATGGTTAATAAAACGCAATGCTTGAATTGGTGTAACTAATATATCACCTTGTCCTAATGTGAGATTTAACAATACTCCTCTCTCAGACCAACCCCACCTACCATACTGTTTGGTAAAAAATTCTCGATCTGGTATCAATCCAATTTTCTCATTTGGTAAATCAATTTCTGTTAAACTATTAAATCCAAAACTTCTAGCAGTTTCAACCCAACTTTCTAGAGACAATAATTGTACTTTCTCATAAAAATAGATATTACATGATTGTATGATAGCTTCATTTAAATCTACATAACCATGTCCATTTTCATTCCAACAACGGAATTCATTTCCCCCATATTCTATTGCCCCTAAACATAATGTAGAATCAGAAAGAGCAACAGTATTGTCTTCTAAAAGATTAATCGTTGTAATTAATTTTAGCATTGAACCAGCGGGGTATAGCCCTGAAATAGATCTATTTAGTAGAGGTTTATCAACATCTGAGAGTAATTCATCCCAATCTTCCTCAGATGTTGTTCCTCTGTATACACCTAAATCATAAGAAGGACTACTAACCATGCTGAGAATTTCACCGTTATCAACATCGGAGATAATAACTGATCCTTTTTTCTCTTCCAATAACCCTTTAACAAATTTTTGTAGATTCGAATCAATTGATAAAGCAAGATTCTCTCCAGGAAAAGCAGGAATTTTGTTTTCTTCTAATTCAAATATCTCTCGACCATATGTATCAACCTCTACATAATCAATTCCTTTAGAAAACCTTAATTGCTTCTCATAATGCTTTTCTACTCCTTGCCACCCAATTAATTCTCCTGCTCTATACAAAAGGCTTTTATCAAGATATGGAATAGTGTCTCGATCTACTTCTCTTAAATAGCCTAAAAAATGTGCTTCATTAAACGGCGAAGGATAAATCCTTTCATCAAACCGTTTGTATTCAAATCCAGGAAAATCTAGTCTTCTTTCTTCTATCTCAGAAATTTGTTTAAATGAGAGGTTTTTTCCAATGATAGTAGGAAGAAATTTACTTCTATAATACTTTTTATACCTTCTATTTAATTCGTCTAAATTTGTATCTAAAATTGGAGCTAATTCTTCAAATATAGCTTCCTTATCCTCTAACTTATATGGTTTTACTGTTAAAATATACGTTGGGTAATTATCTACAAGGATTTCACCAGAACGATCTAAAATTAAACCTCTCGGGGCATAAGTTGTAACTGCTTTTACACGATTAATTTGTGATTTGGAAAAATGCCTATCATATTCAATTATTTGTAGGTAATAGTATCTTCCTATTAAAGTAAATAATAAAAGACATAAGATAGCAAGCAAAGTTCTGTAATGGAATAGATCGGCTTTATTATCAACCTTAAGCACTTAATATGACCCTTTTTATTGAAGAGACTTTCACCAGAATAAAAGAAACAAAAACAGAATATAGTGAAATTGAAATCACACTTTTGAGAAAAAGAAAAAAGTCGCTAAAGAAAAGGAAATCATATCTAAATAAACAGTAAATCACTATACCAATTAATAAAGTAGTTATCCAGTATAAATCAAAAGTCTGAAACACAAAATTAAAACGAATTCGAGATGCTATAAATGCACAAATTGAAAAAACTAGACTTGATAAACCTAAATATGTACCACTAAATAAGACTAAATCACAAACTAATCCAACTAAAAAACCTATTATAACAGCTTTTGAAGTATTAGGTTGAGACATTTGAGATAAGATAACAAATAATAACATAATGTTAGGTTGAAATCCATTAATAGTTAAAAGCTCAGAAAATATCAACTGGAGAATAACCGCTAAACAAAAATATTGGATAAATAATCTCATAACAATTTACTTCCCATCTGCATCAACAATGATAAACAACTGATTTATTGTAGACAAATCGGCATAAAGTTCTAAACGAACAATTTTATTAAAGCTATCCGATTTATCATAAATACTTATAACTTTACCTACTGGAAGATCTGGAGGAAAATAGGAGCTAAGATTTGATGTTAATACTATATCTCCAATATTAACTTTTGCAGTCTTTTTAACCTCAAATACTTCACAAATCTGATTACTTCTCCAACGCATTATACCTTCACTTTCAGATGGCATTATCTTAACACTAAGCCTAAAATTTCCATCACTTACAAGTTGTACAGAAGAATGATTATCAGATACAGCGATAATTTTTCCAATAATCCCTCTTGAAGATAATACAGGATCATTCTTCTTCACTCCATTATTCGACCCTTGATTAATTAGAAAAGCATTAAGATTAGAGCTAGTTCCCTTTGATATAACATCTGAACCGATAAAATTATAATCTCTTTTGGCTTTGAAATCAAGAAACTCACGTAAACGTTTATTTTCTAGTTCATTTGAAGATAAAATTTGATTTTCTAAATTTAATTTCAAATTTTCTGATGCAAGGACTTCTACTCTTTTCATTAAAAAAGATTGATTATCAATCCAATTAAATGGTTGATACAAAAAAGAAAATTTATCTGTAGTATATACTCTAAAAGACTGGATTTTTTCATTTTCACTTGAAAAAATTAGAAGAATCGATAGAAAAATACAGATTAATAAAGTGGATACAGGTAAACTTTTTTCATTAAATAATCCAACATTAGCCATTCTTACTAGAGAATTTAGATATTCCGATTTATTACATTTTGATATTTTTCAAGATTCTCAATAATTAAACCACAACCTTTTACAACGCTTAGGTGCGGTTCATCAGCGACATTAACAGGCACTCCTGTCTTCTCTCTCAAAACCTGATCAATACCTTTTAACAAAGATCCTCCACCAGCTAAAATAATCCCTCTTTCTACAATATCTGCAGATAACTGAGGAGGAGTATCTTCTAATGCTTGTTTTATAACTTCTACAATTCTAGTTACTGGATCTTTTAAAGCTTGTCTCACCTCATCAGATCGAACCTCTAGAGTTTTAGGAATACCCGACACCAAATCTCTACCCTTTACTACAATATTCTTAGAACGAACTCTCATGGCAGAACCAACAGAAATTTTAATTTCTTCCGCAGTTTGTTCTCCAATTTCAAGTTTATGTTCATTCCTAAACCAATGTATAATAGCTTCGTCCATCTCATCACCAGCAACTCTAATTGCTTTTTTTGTAACAACACCATTTAAAGATATAACTGCTACCTCAGTAGTTCCGCCACCTATATCAACAATAATATTGCCTAGAGGTTTACTGATATCAAGTCCGATGCCTATTGCGGCTGCAACAGGTTCATCAACTAGAAATACTTCTCTTGCAGCTTGTTTTTCAGCAGCATCCTTCACAGCTTTTTTTTCAACTGCAGTAACATCAGAAGGTACACAGATTACTATTTTTGGTCTTCTAAGACGATTTAAATTTACTTTCTTGATAAAATTATCGAGCATTGAATAAACAGCATCAAAATCATCGATTACACCATCTCTTAAAGGTCGAATTGTCTCAATCCCTTGGTGTGTTTTCCCTAACATTTCTTTAGCTTGATCTCCAACAGCTAAGACTTTATCAGTCTTTGTTGATTTTGCAATAATCGAAGGTTCGTTGATAATAAGTCCTCTGCCTGCGAGCCATATCAAAGTGTTTGCCGTGCCTAAATCAATAGCAATATCACCGCTTACCCAATCAAAACTACCTACTATATTTTCTAAAAACTTAAATTTCATGAATGCAATTTATAAAATATTATTCCTATTCATTATCTTTTTATTTCCTTAATCCTTTTTTGCTTAAACCATCAGCTTCTGTGTTCATTTCTCTAACTACATGAGATATATTCCAAGATTTTAGTTTAGAACATAGCTTTATCACTTCACCATGAAGCTTGATCATTTTAGAGTCTTTTAGCTTATACTTACCGTTAACTTGATTAACAACTAATTTGCTATCAGCGCATATACTAACATCATAAACTTCGTATTCAAGACATCCTTGAATTCCTTTAATTAGAGCTAAATATTCTGCTTCATTACTTGTGCGACCACTACCAATATTTTCGGCAAAAGAGAAAATTACTTTGTCGCCCTTCTTTAGAAGTCCTCCAATTGCGGCATTAATTGGTTTATAATCATCATCAAATTCAGCTGCACCATCTGTATATAACTGATGAGATTCAGAACTGATTTCACTATCACTAGGTCCTATTAACTTTTCTAACTCTCGCATAGAATTTTCTAACTTCTGCATAGAATCCTTATGATCTTTATGAAGTTCTTCCTGTGCTTTTTTTAATTCCTTGTATTTTTTCTTGTAGTCTTCTTTACTCATAAAATTAGTATACAAATGGATATCTTAATCTATAATCACCAAAACCATAATCATCAACAAAGGCAAATTCTTGTCCAATAGAGAAATAATACCAAGTCTCATAACTATAATTGCTTTGTATTGAGGAATATTTCTGAATATCATCAGGTTTACCAAATAAAATAAAAATCATACCCATATCAGATTGCCAACCTCCTGAAGTCCCTCTAGAAAAATTTTCTTCCGTAAATGCAACTCTTGCATAATATTCATCCATTAATTCATTAATCTTTGTATCTGGTTTCGGATCTCTTCTTGCCCATGCTTTTTTGAAAAAATTCTCTTTGTCACTCTGTTTTAGTTTTTTTAATTCTTTTCTTTCATCAGGTGTTAAGATATAACTCATTTGAGATAATGCTAAATCAATATTATTAATGCTATCAGGCATAAAAGAATTTCTAAACCTAAATCCTAAAGATTTGGATTCTGTAGAATTTTTTTGATTTACAGATACTTGTACCTTCAAATCTTTTTTATCCATATCCTTCGTAGGAACTGTAATTAAATGGGAAACAATTCTACTATCGCTCGATGAAGTAATTGTCTTACTCCACTGAACTTCTTTTCCGCTCAATATGTTGATAATCATTTCATATTCTCCTATATCAACAGTAGCATATTGGTAAAATTTTATTTCATTATTCTTAACAACTATTTGGTTCGCGTTAATTGGGAATTCATTAGATTTAAATCCCCATTCCCCTTTTGCTTCTTTTATAAATATTGGGTCATAAATTTGAGAATCATTTGAAAATTTTTTTAATTTTACTTCGTTGTTCTTTTTACTGCTCAGCTTTGTATCAAGATCTTTCACTGTCATAGAAACATTATAATCACCTAAAGGCACAACAAAAGAAGTGTTTAAAACAGTACTTTTAACCTTAGAAGTAGTTTCAGAAAATCTGTTAGATACAATTTTATCTGAAAAAGAACCGGTTGCAACTTGCACGTCGTCATCAGTCGTAACAAATATGTTTGCATCATATTCTGCAATAAATTTACTCTTTTCTTTTATGAATTGAAGAGATCGATTCGGGATAACAACAAAAGACATTATCTCAACTAAACCTGATTCTAAAGGACGCGTAAAAGAAGTCATCCGGAATTGATCAATATTGCGATTCAGATCTCTTTGATTTCTGTTTTGAGGAAAAATTAAACCGATTAATAATATGCAAATAAAAAATTTCTTCACTATAACTCCATATCAAACTTAACTAATCCATCTCTAGTAAGTAATACTAAAAAATCTAAAAAGTAATTTATTTCAATAATATCGCGTAAAAATAGAAAATCATAATGTTCCAATAGTTTTTTAGATCTTAAATCAGTAACAAACAATCCTCTTTCTGTTGCTATAAACATTAATTCTTCTAAGACCAAAATATCATTGACGACACCATTAAAATATAAACTTGAGTTTACCATTAAATTTGATGGCCTTACACTATCGCTGTATATACCATTTTCATTAGAAAAATATACTTTCTTATCTTTATAGAACGCTGCTTCTATGCCTTTAGATTTAGCGTTATATCTCATAACCAAGATTTCATTCCAATCTTGATTTGGTACATTAGGAATCTCATCTTCTAGCTTTGTTTTTGATTCTATATCAATCGCAAAAATATCACCAAAACCGTATCTTACATTGGAAGCCCAAACTTTGTCATCTTTTAGTGCTAAATTAGTAATCATTGATTCAGAGCGAAATCTAGTGAATGAATCTTTCTTTGTATTATAAACAAGTACATAACCATTGAGTCCAAACCAGAATTCATTACCAACTTTTAACAATGAAGATATAGCACGTCCATCAAACTGGAAATATTCTTCAGGTCTAAGTACTTCAGATGTATTTTGAGTCATATCAAATTTTGTAATTCCCTCCTCACCTACAATCCATAGGAAATCACCATCAATAAGAATATCTCTTATCGAATTAGTGCCTAAACCATGAAAGATTGGTTTAATTGACTTACTAAATTTATCTATCTGTAACAATGCTCCATTATCCAAGCCAATCCAACTGAATTTGTGTTCCGATTTATAGTAAGATTTATATTTTAAGAAATCTCCCCTACTATCTGATGCTCCATTGATAGTTAATAACCACGCATCCTCAACAAAATAATCATTAAAATTAAAATTTATTAGGTTCATATAATTATAAGAAACATCTCCCCAATTAACATTGGATTCATCTGGAGATGAATACGTTCCCAAATTAACGCCGTTAATATGATCCAATTTTGTAAAGTTTGGACCCGATCTAAGCCAGAGATAATTGTTGCTAGATCCAATATCTGTAATTCGCGCTTTGGTTAACGCAGATTTCTGCCATCCACCTGTTTTCGAAAAACTATACTCTATAAACTCATTCCCAACAACCCACAAGATTCCAGTATGCTCATCAAAATGAACATGTTTAACTACTTTCGAATGCAATCCTTGAGCTCGAGTAATTGGAATATCAAATTGTTCGGAAAATTTATTAAAACGCAGAATCCCTGCGTTCTCAGTTCCAAAATAGAAATAAGTATTGTCTTCAGAGATTGAATTAATTCTACCAGGCTGACTATACATCTCCCAATCAAACGCATCAAAACGATTATCTGGTTGAGCAATTAAAGCATTAACAAAAAAAGTTATAAATAGAAATAATTGAATTAATTTATTTTTTATTTCTTCTGCCATAATTTGATCGTTTATAACCTTTTCTAATTTTTGAGATATGCCCATTATCTAAGTATATAACTACGTTTGCAAATTGTTTCAAAAAATAATCGTTATGAGATGAAAGAAGGATTGTTGTTCCTAGAATATCATTCATTTTGAGTAATTTTCTTCGAAAAATCATTTCACTCTTGTTGTCTATATATACACCATAATCATCAATCAACAACACTCTTGGATCTTTCTCTAAACCAATAACAATTTTTAACCAATGCTTCTGTCCATCGGATAATTTGTTAATAGCGGTGTTCCAAATCATTTCTGAACTAAATGACGCAAAATGACGTTTCTGAATCTCTTCATATTTTGATGGAAATGTTTTCTTTATAAGATTTCCTCCTGAAGAATTCGAATCCAACATATTCGCATTTATATAATAAATTTCTTTTTCGCGTTTTATGTTTCCAAAAAGACCTTTTTTAAAGGGCGATCCTTGATATAACAAATCTCCCTTAGATTGAACTTCGTGACCGGACAGAATTTTCATTAAAGAAGTTTTGCCAGATCCTAAATTTCCACATATGCCATAAATCAATCCATTGTGGAATTTTAGAGTATTGATATCTAAAACTTTTTTCTCACCATAATTCAGCATCAGAGTGCTGATATTATAAATCTGTTTAAGCTCCATATTGCCTCCTTTTAGAGACAGCGAAACTATTCTTTTATAAACTTTCTAAATATTTTTCTGCATCTATAGCAGCCATACATCCTGTTCCAGCTGCTGTAACTGCTTGTCTATAATAACTATCTTGCACATCTCCACATGCAAAAACTCCAGGAATATTCGTCGTCGTTGATTTCTCTTTTGTTTGAATATATCCTTGCTCATCTAAATCGAGTACATTTTGGAACTGTTCGGTATTAGGATTATGTCCAATAGCATAAAAAACACCATCACAATCAAATTTGCTTTCTTCTCCGCTTACTGTGTTGGTTAATAATACACCACTCACTCCATCTTTTTGTGATCCAAAAATATCACTTACAACAACATTTTTGATAATATCAATCTTTGGATTATTGAGAGATCTATCGATCATTATTTTTGATGCTCGAAACTCCTCTCTCCGATGAAGAATAGTAACTTTATTTGCAAATTTTGTTAAAAAATTTGCTTCTTCCATTGCTGAGTCTCCTCCACCTACAACTACTATCTCTTTGTCTTTAAAAAAGTATCCGTCACAGGTAGCACAGGTACTTACTCCATGTCCCATCAGTTCGTTCTCCGCATTAAGTCCTAATAATCTTGCAGATGCACCAGTAGAAATAATAACTGATTTGGTAAGATATTCTTCATCTTCAACATAGACTTTAAATGGAGAGCTTGAAAAATCCACTCTTGATACATGCTTATAAAAACATTGAGCTCCAAATTTCTGAGCTTGTTTACGAAATAAATCCATCATATCTGGTCCTAAAACTCCGTCTGGAAATCCAGGATAATTCTCCACATCTGTGGTAATAGTTAGTTGGCCACCAGGTTGGTTTCCTTCAAAAACAATTGGATCTAGATTAGCACGCGCTGCATAAATCGCAGCAGTAAGTCCAGCTGGACCAGAACCAATAATGATGGTTTTATGAATAGTTTTATCTGTCACTAAACTAATTTGTTTAATATTAACTTTCTACAATTTGGGTAATATCATCTACTAATGTCTGCTTAGATTGAAGACCAACTTCTTGTCGTGTTATTTCTCCATTCTTAAAAAACAATAAAGTTGGTATACTACGAATACCGTATTTTACGGGCACTTCTTTAACTTCATCGACATTTACCTTACCTATAAGGACTTTATCGCCGAATTCATTAGAAATTTCATCTAGAATTGGTGTTATAGCTTTACATGGACCGCACCATTCAGCCCAAAAATCTACAATTACAAGCTTTTCCGACTTGAGTACAAGTTTTTCAAAATTGTCATCTGTGATTTCGACAGTATTATTAGACATAAATTCCCTAAATCGTATTTAAATAACTACCGAATTTATGAGAATAATTCACTTTGAGTAACAAAAAAATAAGATAAAACTAATTTTATTAGCCTAATACTCTTAGAAAACGTCTTTTTCCAACCTTGATTACAAGTTCGCCACAACTTTTTTTGAGAACATGTGCTGGATCATTACAAACTTCTCCATCTATTTTAACCGCATTTTGCGCTATTAGACGCTTGGCTTCTGCCTTGCTTGAAACAAGATTCTGCGACACAAGAACATCAATGATATTAGAATCAGTATCAATAGTGAGGGTTGGGATATCATCTGGAACGTCTTTCTTAATAAATATTTGGTCAAATGCATCTTCAGCTTTCTTTGCTTTATTGTCGTCATAATAACGAGAAACTAAATCTCTTGCTAAATCTCGTTTTATATCACGTGGATTTATTGAAGAATCGCTCAATTTCTTATCGATAGCATCTAATTTATCTTTATCGGCAAAAACAGCTAATTTGTAGTATTTTTTAATCATATCATCACTAATTGATAATAATTTTCCATACATATCTTCTGGAGAATCATCGAAAGCAATATAATTATCATATGATTTTGACATCTTCTCTACCCCGTCAGTTCCTTCTAACAGAGGAAGAGTAACAATAATTTGAGGATCTTGATCATACTCTCTTTGTAAATCTCTACCAACTAATAAATTAAACTTTTGATCGGTACCGCCCAATTCCACATCTGCATTAATTTCAACCGAGTCCATTGCTTGTGCCAAAGGATACAAAAATTCATGCATTGAAATAGGAATTTCGGATTCAAAACGTTTTGTAAAATCATCACGTTCAATCATGCGAGCAACAGTATACTTACTACTCATATTTATCACATCTTCGAATGTCATTTTGTTAAGCCAAGTACTATTAAATAAGACTTTAAGGCTTTTTATATCAAGTACTGCTTTAGATTGCTCAATATAAGATTTTGCATTCACTTTTGCTTCATCTATGGTAAGCTGCGGACGTGTTTTATTGCGTTCAGAAGGGTCTCCAATCATGGCTGTAAAATCACCAATAACTAGTATTGCTTGGTGCCCTAAATCTTGAAAGTCTCGTAACTTTTGTAATACAACAGCATGACCAATGTGTAAATCTGGCCTACTAGGATCACAACCTAGCTTAACAATGAGTGGCTTGTTCTCGTCGATAGATCGCTCTAATTTCTTACGAAGATCTTTAAGTGGAATAACCTCTTCTGTTCCCCTTGAAATGAGTTCTAATTGGTCATCAACAGGTAAAAAACCCATTATCTTTTCCTCATTTCTCGTCGAGCTTCTCTTTCTAAGTCTTTTATTTTCAAGGCTTCTTTTTTCTGATATGTTTTTTTTCCTTTAGCAGTAGCGAACTCAACCTTTGCTACGCTACCTTTAAAATACACTTTTAAAGGGACAATAGTTAATCCTTTTTGTGCAACAATATCTTTTAAGCGAAGGAGCTCTTTTTTATGTAACAATAGTTCGCGGTTTCTCGTCGGGTGATGTCCCTCAAATCCGGTGTGTGAATAACGGCTTATATGGGCTCCAATTAACAAGATTTTGTTATCTTTTATAGCAATAAAACTATCCTTTAAATTTAGCTTTTTTTCGCGCAAACTTTTAACCTCACTACCTAGAAGAACCATGCCTGCTTCATAGCGATCAAGGATAGTATAGCGATAAAATGCTTTTTTATTGTTACTAATTATCTCTATATTTTCGTTCATAAAAAAAGTTAAGCAATTTTATAATTATTTTCTTAAATTAAAATATTGTTGAATATAAGAAGTTTTCAACATTATGTGGAAAATAATTGTGTGTTAATATATTTTGTATCATATTCTAGTAAAAAGTTTAAAAAGAAATTATCAATATGAGTAGTATTTACAAACGAAAAAGAAATGGAAAAAATGATGGATATATTATGTATTCAATTTATGCGTACGATCCATTAAAAAATAAAAAAAGATATTTTAATATAACTTTGGGAAAACTCGGCCCTACCCTAACTTGGAACGATTGTTTAAAACAACAAAAAGAGTTAGATCGAGTATTTGACATCAAAAAAGGCGGCAAAGAAGAACTCACCCTCAATAATGCAATAAAAACCTATCTACAGCATAAAAAGATTCATTTTAGGACAAAACCACCGAAGTCATCCACGATTACGCTAATTTCCTATCATTTAAACACCTTTCAAAATGCCATAGCCACCCGATATGGACGAGGCATTATGATTAAACACCTCTCTCCTTCAATCCTAGAGTGGTATTGGAACATAAGAAAAGAAAAATTAAAGCCTAGCTCTATCATAGTTCATAAAAGAATCATAGAGAGTTTCCTGGACTGGACTAAAAATTAGCTATTGAGCGAGTGACGAGATTCGAACTCGCGACCCCAACCTTGGCAAGGTTATGCTCTACCACTGAGCTACACTCGCATGTGTCGTTCATAATAAAAAAAAATTATCGTTTTTCAAAAGGAAAATCCCTTGCTATAAGTCTAATTCTGAATTAGTGCTGATGACCGTCTTCTTCAAAGGGAAAATCAGCATTATCTGCTACTTCTTTGACAAAAGCAGCAACTTTTTTATCCTCTTGCATTGACTTTTTAAGAGGAATAATCGTAAAGAGATTAAAATTATTATTGTTGAATTCTTCTTTTAAAGATTCCTCGAGGTCCTTAGCTTCTTTTTTATAATTATTTATTAATTCTAACATACCTGGTTGACCAGCATAAATTTCGTTAAGTGTTTTTGAAGGATCCCTGCTTTTATATCTATTTAGACTATTGCTTATATAATTTATTCTAGAATATGACGGTGAAGCATCTGTTATAGGCATTTTAGAATCTTTCAAATATAGATTAACGATACTTAGGCGTCTTCCTTGGATTCCACCTGCATAGATAAATGGACCATCTTGTCTTTGCTGAGTTTTTGGTTCAGTAAAATGTTTTACGCCGCTTAAAAATATATAATCTGCCCTTGGAAAAGCATTTGCTAAATCGATAGTATTATCATCGCTGATATCAATGAGAATCACTACAATATCAACAGAATCAATAATTTCATCAATATTCTTGTTTCCTTCAGATACAAAATCTTTATTTATCACTGAATTATCTTTTGTTGCTTCACTCAAGCCAACAATACCAATATCCAATCCTTTAGAAGAAACAATGTGATAAGGTGAAAATAATAATTCTTCATTCTTATCATATAAATTTGCAGATACAAATTTGATCGTTGTTCGAGAAGTAACATCCTTAAGAAAATCCAAACCTCCCTTAAAGTCATTAGAACCAACATTGATTACATCATGGTTTAATAATTCCATGGCTTTAACCAAATTCTTTGCTTTATATCTCTTATCCTTAAGAGAAAGTCCGTCTGGATTAACCTCATTGCTATCAAACAACATATTTCCAGCATCAAGCAAAATTGGGTCTTGCTTGCTCATATTTATCATTTGTGTATTTATAAAATGAGCCTTTCTAGCTAATCCACCAAGAGGATTGTTTGGACACCCACAATCATAATATTCAGCAAAAACATTCGAAGTAGAGACCATCGTAATGTGAGTCTGATTAATATTAGTCTGAGCAATAAGAACACTGCATAAAAATAATAGAATAGATTTTTTCATTATTTTAATTTACTCCTTTTACCTTTTACCGACAACGGCAATAAAAACATATAGATACCCGATAGAGACATAATAATTAGTAAGATTCCTGTAGGTAAAAACCACCCAAATTTGACATAATTGGTAAAGAAAGAACCATCATGTACCGATTCAATAACATCAGACCTTCTGTACTCAACAGATAATATTTCTTTGGTTTCGTTGTCAATTTGAATTTCCCATCGATTATTCGATCTAATTTTTGATATTCCATCAGTTGGACGAACATCTATTCTATCAATATCTGCCCAGGATTCAATCCCTGCTTCTGGAATAGATTTTGCCGCTTCCAATATTTCTTCAAATTCGATAGATGGAATACTATTAACTCCTTGTTGAATTGGCGGCTGAATCCAATCAGATTGTTTCTTTAATTGTAATAAAACTCCCGTCGAAAAAATCACCAAAACAGGTATAAAGATAAAAGGAGATATCCAGTAATGAAGTTTGCGTAATTGTTTATTTAACTTCAATTTTTATAACAGGATGTTTTCGAGGTGCAAAAATAGCATTTTGTACTTCAAATTCTAAAGAAAATGATTCCAAGACTCCTTTTGTTAGTACTGATAATTTGATAGTATCCTGGGCTGGAATTTCTACTAAATCGCTATTAGCAAAGAAATTAAAACTACTATTATTCTTTAATATAAAACGAACATCTGATTTATTCTTGATACTGATGTGAGCGGCATCTCTTTTATACTCCACAGATACAACTTCTAAACTTGCATAAATTAATGGCAATAACCATTCTTCTCTACCAATCAATGTGTTTCTATTCCAAACAACAGTTTGTTTTTTAAACAGAGCTTTCTTTATTGCTTTCTCACTTTTTTCTTTGGCAAAAACCAATGTCACAGGACGATGCCCACCTTTTGAAATTTCGTAATCCCAATCAACCAAACCATGAATATCTGAATTGCCAATAATAGTTAAATCGTAGTCTAAAGCTATTTGTAATGCTTCCTCAGAATATTCGAACTCATTTACTACTTCTATTCCATGTAAATACCCTTTGCTAAACAAAGTCTTGTGCATTTCTATCATTTCCACATCTCCGTACTGTTTTTGTCTCCAAGTAGGGTGATTCCAAAAAACAAATGCTTTCTGTTTATTGGCTGCTTTAAAAGGTCTCATATCATCTGCTGGTACAATACCAGCAATTTCATCCGCACTGTGTAACTTATTCGCATCTTCTAGAAAAATTGCATTGGCGTGTCCTAGAGGCATTCTTCTTGTTATTTCGGCTCCATTAACTACTAACAAATCACTATTACTATATTTTGTTGCTAGCTGATAAGATCGATTGCGATCAGGATGTGGAATATCATTAATATGTGGTTGATATTCTAAGTGTTCTGTTACAGCTAAGACATCAATTTTATCTCGCTGAGCTTCTTCTACACGTATGTCAGGCCAGACACTTCCATCTGAAAAAACGCTATGCGTGTGAAAATCACAGACTAAGGTCAGATGATTATCAAGGTCTGGAAAGGTAATCTCCCGATTTGAAGATAGTTGCTGTGCATGCAGTACAGCACAGCAGCTAATAATCAATAAGATATTTTTACTATTATTCACTAGAAATCTCTCTCGCATATTGTTCAACACCACTAATTTTACCTTCAAGGTCAAAAAAGAATAATTCTACTAAATCCTTTTCCCATACTGTCCCATCTTTCATTACTCTTTTCTCTGTAGAATATACAGTAACTCCTGATTCTGGATCAGTATCATATATCTTAAGTGGAGTCATAGAAAATGGTGTCCACTGTACAGACTCTAAACTATCAAATATAGATTTCATGTCTTCGCTAGTTCTTTGAGAAGTTCCACCGGTGGCTGCTCTAAAAGTCCACTCATCTGCAAAATACCCAGCAACCGCTTCTCCATCCATATTATTGTAATCAGCAAAAAACTGTTCTAGAGTTTGCACTTCTCCCCTATTAGAAAAAACAAGTGGTCTACCGGAGTATTCAGATTCAGTTCTTCCGAAAAATTTCCCACCTACCGGTAATCCATGATCAGTACTTCCATCCCATCGATGTGAATGCCATTGGTTAAAATTGCTAATCTTTCCATCAGAATCATTAATAGCAAACACTTCCATCAAATCAATGGTTTCTTTAGAACCATTTTTCCATACTCGATCTTCAACAGACCAACTTAAAACAAGTGTTCTGTCATCTCCTTGCAATCTCACTGGAATCATAGCCCATGGCCTCATTGACAAGGTTTCCATTGATTCGTGCCATTGTCTTGTTCCATTCACTCTAGCTTCTGTTTTAAAATCATCAGAATAATAAGAAAGTTCCTTATCAGAATCTTTAGCATTATAAGCTGCGACTGATTCTAGAACTAAGTTCATAGCATCATCGCTACCTAAAACATATGCATTGCCTTTAAGTTCTTCATTATTGCCCGTAAATTTTCCTGCAGAGACTACATTATCCAATTGTACTGGACCAAGACATAATGCAGCTGCTACAATCAAAGCAACTGTAATTAAAAGCGCCAAATTATTATTGAGTTTCATTTATATCCTCCGTTTTGTCTAACATTTTAAATAAAATATACCAAGATTGCACTAGGTAATATTTGAGTGGAGCCGATCGGGATCGAACCGACGACCTCATGAATGCCATCCACGCGCTCTCCCAACTGAGCTACGGCCCCAAATTGTTTATGAATTTAATTTTTTCCAGTCTTCGTTAAACTGGGCAATTCCTTGATCGGTTAAATCATGTTTATACATCTCTTCAAAAATTGATGGTGGTAATGTAACAATATCAGCTCCTGCTTTAAAAGATTCGCTAATATGATTAAGATTTCTAATTGAAGCAGAAAGTATTTCAGTTGAAATTTTATTTAATTGATAAACCTTATTAATAGTTTCCAATAAACCAATTCCATCAATATTATTGTCTTCGCATCTTCCGACAAATGGAGAAACGTATGTGGCACCTGCTTTTGCAGCTAAGATTGCCTGTTCGACAGAGAAAATCAACGTAACATTTACTGAAACACTCTTATCAGAAAGCACTTTACATGCTTTTAATCCTTCAACACTACAAGGAACTTTAATCGTAATATTTTTATTAATAGAATAGTAATCTTTTGCTTGTGATACCATTTCTTCTGCTGTATCACCTACTACTTCAGCACTAATACTTGCATCTTCTGGAAAAAGACTAGAAATCTCTTTAATAACTTCTACAGGATTTCTTCCTGCTTTCATCATTAACGTAGGATTGGTAGTTACCCCATCAATTAGCCCTGTTTCACAATGCTGACGAATAACATCTACGTCTGAAGTATCAAGAAAAATTTTCATAATCCAACAATTTAATAAAAATTTTTTTAATTATAATATTTATGTAAATTGAGCGGTGAAACGTTTTATCCCACTTAT
>CAZSGU010000005.1:0-37276 GCA_964606555.1 uncultured bacterium
AGAGGAAGCACCTGCAGAAGAACCTGTAGAAGAAGCTCCAGTTGAAGAGGAAGCACCTGCAGAAGAACCTGTAGAAGAAGCTCCAGTTGAAGAAGAGCCAACAGAAGAATTATCTACTGAAGAAACAGTAGAAGAATCAAAAGAGGAACAACCAGCAGAGGAAACTCCAGCTGAAGAAACTCAAGAAGAAGCTCCAGTAGAAGAAACACCTACTGAAGAGCCAGCCGAGGAAGTATCAGAAGAAGAATCGGCACCTGAAGAAGATTCAGCTGAAGAAGCTGAAGAATCCTCCAAAGAATAACCAATTTTGGAGAGGTGGCTGAGCGGCTGAAAGCGCACGCTTGGAAAGCGTGTTTACGTTAATAGCGTAACGTGGGTTCGAATCCCACTCTCTCCGCGAGTGATATGATATTGCAATTGCGAAACTAAATGGGGTATATTAGGCCATGCTTAAAGCATTAAATGAACTTCGACTTAACACAAGAAAACATGGATTGTGGTATGCATTAAAAGATCTTTTCAAGCAATATGGATGGAAAGTTGGTGTAGCTCTATTTTTCTACTATCTTATTCGAGATGTAACGCTCTATATAATTATTCCTTACCTTATATTCAAAGGTTTAATTGGATGATCCTAAATTCAGTTAAGAATTAGATAAAACATAAGCATCAGTATTATCGATGATTTCATTGACTTCGCAAGCACATAACTCCATGTTGTGCTTTTTGCAATTTGCGCTGCCTTTTCAGGGTTTTCTCCCAAACTTTTTTCATTATAATATGTTAACAGGTATGCCCCTATAATTAGACCAAGAAATGCACCAATAATTGGCAATATCAAGTTGCCTATAATTGCGCCAACAATCGCACCCATAATTGACAAAAAAGCTGACGAATTTTTTCCACCATACAGTTTTACCATGATAGCATTTAATAAAAATTCAATAGCTTCCGCTACAACAAATATAATCAACATAATCATAAGAAAATTTTCTGGGAAACCAATAAAATAATGAAAGGTTGTTCTCAAAAAGAAATCAAAACAGAAGATTAATAACAAAAAAATAAAAGTTCCTGGAAGGTTAATCCATACTAATACAATAGAGATAATAGCCATTAAGACTATTGCAGCAATCATTATATTATCCATTTATAGTTTTCTAATATTTGATGGTTATTTTCTTAACATTCCTGGTAGAGAATTCATTTCAAATTCAATCTCTATTTCATCACGAATTACCCTATCTTTAGCTGTATCTCTAGTCGAGCGCAACTTATTCCAAAAAGAATCAGGGTTATCCAAGTGCATTTCAGCTCGATATTGAACACCAAAATCTGTTCTGTTAAATATTAAAGTTCCAGTTGCTTTTTTTACTTTTGAATCAAGGTCGATTGTTGCGTTAAATGTAATAGGTTTTGTAATAGACTTAATGGTTAAGTCCCCTGTGATTTGAACATTGTATAATCCATCATTAGTTTTCCCAATTAATTTAGATGATTTGATATCTAATGATGCAATAGGGAAGTGTTCTACATCGAAGAAATCTTCAGATCTTAGATGACCAATAAGACGTTCTCTTTTTCCAGGATCGCTTAGGTCTGTATTAGTCATTGTTGCCATGTTAATTTCAATTTTTCCTCCTGTGAAATTTTTATTTTCCATCAGAAGGATTCTTCCTTGTCTAATTTTTAAGGTGCCTAAATGATTACTAACAGCGAACTTTAATCCACCTTTCCATTTTAGAATACTATTTCTTCTATCCAGAATAATTGTTGCAGGAACATCATCTGAAATAAACCCTTGTTGTTTAGAAATAGCTCCCTTTTTTGGAGTTAATTTTTGTTCTTTTAAGTCTAAGCTTTGTGCAGAGATACTAGTACATAGAATTAATAGGTAAATTATTTTTTTCATTTGTTTCTCTTTAGTTTTTTATCCAATAAATTGCGACGCAAAAAATTACTATATATAAACAAGTCATTCAATTAAATTTAATCTAGGAGGCGTGGCAGAGCGGTTGAATGCACTGGTCTTGAAAACCAGCAAGGGTGCAAGCCCTTCGTAGGTTCGAATCCTACCGCCTCCGCAATGAACAAACCTATCGTCAGATTTGCTCCTAGTCCAACAGGGTATTTGCATATTGGAGGGGCAAGAACTGCTCTTTTTAATTGGTTGTATGCCAAAAAACATAAGGGAACATTTTTATTGCGTATTGAAGATACCGATACAGAACGTTCTGAAAAAAAATATATTGATCAGATATCCGATGCATTACAATGGTTAGGATTACCATGGGATGATGATATTGTATATCAATCTTCTAATCTTGATCGCCATCAATCCGTTGTAAACTCAATGCTGGATGACGGAACAGCTTATCGATGCTTCTTAACAAAAGAAGAACTTGATACACTTCGTACAGAGGCAGGACAGAAAAAAGTAGTATTTCGTGTTCCAAAAACCTATCGTGATTATACATCAGAACAACAACAAGAATTGATTGATCAAGGCAAACCATTTACTGTGCGATTAAAAATCCCTGAAGGGACCACAGAATTTGATGATTTGGTGTATGGAAATATTAAGGTAAATAACGATGATTTAGACGATTTCATTATCGCAAGATCAGATGGATTACCTACCTATAATTTTGTAGTGACTATTGATGATTGCGATATGAATATTACTCATGTTATTAGAGGGGATGATCATTTGGCAAATACACCGAAACAAATACTGGTTTATCAAGCACTTGGATTCAATGTGCCTATATTTGCTCATTTGCCTATGATTTTAGGGTCTGATAAAAAACGATTAAGCAAACGACATACAGCAACTAACGTTCAAGAATATCGAGACAAAGGATATATGCCAGAGGCGATTCTTAATTATCTTTCTTTATTAGGATGGAATCCAGATTCTGATGAAGAAATTTTCAACCTTGATGGTTTAATTGATGGATTTAATTTAGAACAAGTTCAAAAGAAATCTGCAATATTTGATGAGAAAAAATTATTATGGATTTCTGGTCAACATATGGCCAATACTGATATTGGTACTATCATTACAGAGCTTGAAAAATTAAAACCAGATTGGGCTATAGGTCAGGCAAGTAGTTATAAAAAAGATGTCTTAAAACTAACAAAAGAACGATCAAAAACATTGATAGATTTAATTGAGATTTCAGAAACATTTTTTAGCAGTCAAATTTCTTATGATACAGATGTCAAAAATACAATTTGGAATGATTCATCCAAAAAAATTGTAGAGGACTTATTAAATGCATTAACCATTGAAAATGATTGGGATAAAAAAACATTAGAATCTGTTTTTGAAAATCTAATAAATCAACACAATCTATCTCTTGGAAAACTTATCCAACCTATTCGATTTGTTCTATCTGGACTTACCTATGGTCCTGGTATTTTTGATACGATGGTTTTGCTTGGAAAAGAAGCGTGTATTAAGCGATTGGCAGCTGGATTAAAGGAATTAAATTGAAAAAATATAGTATTGTATTTTTAATTCTATCTGTTGTGTTTGCACAATCAAATATTCCTAATGCAAAAGTACGTTTACTAAATAATGAATCCATCGATTTACATGAATTAACTGGCGATGTTAGCTTCATTAGTTTTTGGGCTACATGGTGCATTCCTTGTATTAAAGAAATGGATGTCTTAAGTGAATTTATTGAGGAATATGACGAAAAAGTGTCTGTAATCTTAATCAATACAGATGATCCAGGAAAAGTAGGGAAAGTAAAATCTTTTGTTAATTCAAAGAAATATCTCAAAGGAAATATATATCATATTGTAATGGATTATAATCAAAAGCTTTCTAGACGATTTAATGCCCAACCTATTCCTTTGTCCTTTATAGTTGAGGATAATAATATTGTTTATCGGAAACGTGGTTTTATTCCTGGAGATGAAAAGATGTTTAAAAAAGAATTAGATGCAATATTTAATGAATAAACGCATTATTTCCATTTTTCTATGTACTATTTTAACTGCCCAGGTTGAATATTCAAACAATCTCAATATTCGTTATGGTGAGGGTGACAATAATTATACTTATGAAGAAATCTATTTTAACACTGGGATAACCTTGAATCGCCCAGATTATAGGCTTGAAGCATTATTTAATTTAGAATTAAGTGATCCCCCTGAGATTGGACTAAAGGAAGAAGGGATTCGCGAGTTTTTACTTGGATATTATAATAAAAATCTATCGATTGAATTAGGAGATTTTTATCAAACATGGGGAAGAGGTCTTATTCTTAATCAAACAGACTATCAACATTTAGATTTTAATACAAGTGCAACTGGATTAAGTGTAGGGTATGAGAAAGATTATATTTCATTAAATGTAATTGCGGGTGAGATTAATCCTCGAAAGAGTACTACTTTTCTTGGAGGTTATGATCCACGAGTTCCAAATTATATTCTTAAGCAAACTTTATATGGTTCAGATTTCAGTATTGAGTCATCAGAATCAACCATGGGACTATCTATATTGTTTACAGAAGAAGAGGAAGCCCCAATCTCTAGTGTTATAGGTGGGATACGCTTTGAAAAACCTTACGACAACGGTGATTTCTTTCTGTCATTTATCAGCAAAAGATCCAAGCTTGATACAGTTGATAGCGGCTCAGAGACTGATAAGGGAAATGGAATTTACTTTTCTAACACAAACTATATCAAAGATTGGGCATTGACATCCAATTATAGACGATACCGAATAGATGTAAAAGATCCGAGTATGCGAGATAATATATTGAGTAACTATGGACAAGCACTTGATGTTCAGCGTTCACCAACAGGCTATTATCAGCATAGTTTTAAGTTGCTGAGTCGAAATTCGAAGCAGGTGAACTTAAATGATGAAATTGGTCTAGAATTAGAATTAATAGGCCCAATAGATGAAGACAAAACTTTGTTAGTAAATTATACAAAATCTAGCTCTACAAAAGGATGGCATAACGAATTTGGTTATTGGGAACCTGAACCTTTAACCACTACAAATGGAAATAGCAATTCTTTGTTTCCAAGTAGCGATAAAGATTCTTATCCATTTGATGAAATATTTATTGAGTTAAATGGATATAATAAAGCTCATACTCTATTTTATCGAGTAGGGTTTGATTATTTTTCTGACACCTTTGCTGTGCTCGCTAATTCAAATACTTCAGAATCATTTGAAGTTAATAAAGCAATCACTTTTCCATTTATGGTAAATGTTATTTTGAACGATTTATGGAGCATTGAAGTACAGTTAGAATTACAACGTGCTAAAAAAGGATTTGAATTAACTGTGAATGATGAGACTTCATTTGTCTCTTTATTATCTGATAAGTATCAAGAAAATATTTTTTTAGGATTCACAGTTAATCATACACCATGGTCACTAACATTTGCTACAGAATCAACCAATAGCGATGAATCACTATCAAATTTTGATTCAAATACATGGAATTCAGTAGCATTAACTTATAGAATTAAATCAGATAATATTTTGGAAGTTTTTTACGGATCTATTAGAGGAGGATTAGATTGTACAAATGGAGTTTGTAGATATATCCAACCGTTTGAAAATGGGCTAAGAATTGATTACAGTGTTAATTTGAACTAAATTCAGGAAAATATAGGGGAAACCCATAGGAGATTTGTTATGAATAATAAAAATATATTTTTGGGAATAATTGCTTTCGCTCTTTTTGCTTGTAGCCCAGGAGGAGGAGATAGTGTAACTGCAACCACAGATGGTGGTGGAGAAACTGGTGGGAATACAGGCGGTACAGCACAACCAGTACCAACCAAAATTTTGACTGAATTATTTACATCAACAACTTGTGGTCCTTGTACGGCTCAAAATAATACTCTAAACAAATATTTAGATCCTACATCGTCTACATATGCAGGTGATATTGCAGATAAATGGATTGTATTACGTTATCATGTTTGGTGGCCTGCTTCTGGAGATCCTTATTATGATTGGAATCAAAATCCAGTGATTGCACGTGAAGGATACTATAATGTTGGATATGTTCCTCATGCTTTTACACAAGGGATGAATGATTCTGGTTCAGGAGCATCTACATGGAGAGTACATGCAAGGCAAGTAGATACTACAACAGCGATTTCTCCATTTAATGTTCAAATGAATGTAGCATTAGATGGATATAAGTTAACTGGTACTATTACAGTGACTGCTGCAGGGGACGTGAGAAACCTTGGATTTAAATATTACGTTGCTGTCACACATGATGATTCTCAATATGCTGCACCAAACGGACAAACCGTATTTCACCAAACGTTCATCGATTTCCTCAACTCTGAAACAACCACTGAAGGAATCATAAGTTGGGGTGAATCTCTTAATTTAGATGCAGGTGAAACTAGGACTACGGATATTGATTGGACGTTAAATAGTAATTGGCCAAATGATTCTGGAGTTACTTGGTCTCCAAGTGACTTAAATATTCTTGCGTTTGTTCAATTCGATGGTGGTGGAGAAAATGATAAGAAAATCTTCCAGGTTGAAGAAATAGATTTTGGTTCATAAGTTCTTCTCGTTTTACATATGCGCCCGTAGCTCAATTGGATAGAGCGTCTGGCTACGGACCAGAAGGTTGTGGGTTCGAGTCCTTCCGGGCGTACTCGTGTCTACTAAAATTCAAATAAATAAAATATCTCATGAAGATTGGATGCATCGCGCATTAAAGCTCGCAATGCAAGCCTTTAATGTAGATGAAGTTCCTGTTGGATGTATTATTGTTCACGATAATAAAATTATTGGACAAGGGTATAATCAATGTGAATCTTTGAATGACGCTACTGCCCATGCTGAAATGATAGCAATTACTTCAGCCTCATCTACGTTAGATAATTGGCGTTTAAATGAATGTGCACTCTATGTGACAAAAGAACCTTGTTCAATGTGTGCTGGAGCCATTGTAAATAGCCGTATTGATAAACTTTATTTTGGATGTTATGATGAAGAATTAGGTGCATGTGGTTCTAGATTTGAGGTTTGTGGAGGTTCTACTCCTTCTATTGTGAAGGGAAATATACTTGCCAATGAATCTTTATCTTTAATTCAAGAATATTTTATTAGAAAAAGAAAGGGAAAATAGCCTTTCTTTTTTTTGGATAATCATCAAATTGTTGACGATACCATTGATGTCCTTTAATAGCTCTTGGAACTAAGTTTGCCATTGTCCATATCATAAAAGATAATCCTGCCCAAGACCAAGTCATCAATGCAAATGCAGTCCATTCTAAGATTTCTCCAAAATAATTGGGATAAGAGATGTATTTGAACAATCCTCCTCTTGGAATCTGGTATCCTTTATTTTCTGATCGTAATTTTAGAAGGATGGTATCCGATTGCATATTGATTACCATTCCTACAGCAAACAAAATAATTCCTAAAATGAAATTCCAGTTGGTAGCATAATCAATTGCGTATGATTGTATAAATCCTAAGAAATAACCATTAATAAATCCGTTGATAATATTAAAGAACAATGCAAACACAGCAATAGAAAGAGGCATTTTTGCTGGATTTTTCTGTCGCATAGGATAGATAATGCTTCGATTAGAGTAGTGGCCCATCCAACAGATAAAAAACACCCATGTAATCCAGTTTTTTTCCATATCTCCAAGAAGAAAGAAATATGCAAATGCAACAGGAGAAATAATTTCCATTACAAACCATCCTAATTTGCTTGGAATCATCGGTCCCCAACTTGTATTAGAAAATTTCCCATACGGAGCGGGGATTTTTAAAAGAATGATGAATATTACAACTCCCAAGATAATCCAGGGCATCAAAATCATTTCATAAATTTGTAACATCGACTCCAATTTATAATTAATATTGATTCGTTCAAAGAGGGTTTATGAGTGATAAAATTATAGTCATTACTGGTGCTACTGATGGAATAGGATTGGCTGCTGCAAAAACAATTGCAAGCCAAGGATATCGCATTGGTCTTGTCGGTAGGAATCCTGATAAAGGAAAACAGGCAATGGAAGCGATTATGTCTGAGACTGGTAATGATAAATTAGATTTTTTTCAAACAGATTTAAGTCTGGTAAAAGAAGTTGCTTCTCTTTCTAGACAGATAAAAAATAAATACCCTTACCTTAATGTTTTATTAAATAATGCGGGAGGAGCTAGCAAGGACAAAATAATTACTAGCGAAGGATTGGAAAGAACTTTTGCTACCAATCAAATGAATTATTTTGTACTTACCACTAATTTAATGGATATGTTATCAGCTTCTGAAGGACCTAGGGTAGTCAATGTAGCTTCTAATGCTCATATTGGAGCAACCATTGATTTTGATAATATTAATTCAGAAAAAGAACATTCGTGGTGGAAAACATATTGTGTTTCAAAACTTATGAATATTATGTTTACTTATCGTTTAGCACAGACTCAAAATACAGTAACCGCAAATTGTTTGCATCCAGGATTTGTGAATACCAACATTGGTGGAAATGAGGGTACGGTAATTAAACGTATTGTCAAATTTGGATCAAAATTGTTTGCTAGAACAGTTGAAGATGGAGCAGATTCCAGTATTTATCTATCAACATCAGATGATGTTCAAAATGTTTCAGGAAAATATTTTTTCAAATGTAGAGAGATTAAATCATCAAAAGTTTCTTATGATAAGAATCAATGGGATCAGCTTTGGAATGTTTGTGAGTCTTACAAGGAACAATTATCATAATGCAAAAAATCTTATCACGATCAGACTATGATTTTTTTACGACTGCCTCAACAAGATGGAGAGATTCAGATACATTAGGGCATATCAATCATACGGTTTACCTAAGTATCCTAGAAACAACGCATAAAGATTTTATAGTACATATGTATGGAAAAGAAGCCTCCTTTGGGCTTGATAGCACAAGTGCAGGTTTATTAGCTTCAATGCAAGTTACGTATGTAGAACAATCACATCACCCTGCCAAATTTGATATTGGTTTCCGTATTACTAGAGTTGGTACAAAGAGCTATGATGTACACGAAGCTTTATTCTTAAAAGGAGAAGATACTCCTGTTTTCCAAAGTATTCATACATTTGTAATGTTTAATTTTAAAGAACAAAAGTCGATTCCAGTAGATGATGTGATTAGAGCTAATTTGAGAGCAATAGAGTGATCACCTTATTATCTCCCTCTAAAAAATTAAATTTTGAACCTCAAAATATGGTTGATAATTATACTCAGTGTGAGTTTATCAAAAGCGCTGAAATACTAGCTAACAAAGCAAAAAATCTTACTGAGAACGATTTAAAAGAATTGATGGATATAAGTGATAAGCTTGCTCAATTAAATCGGGAACGATTTGATCGTTGGTCACTTCCATTTAATTCTTCTAATGCAAAACAGGCAATTCTAGCGTTTGACGGAGGAGTATATTCTGGTTTAAGAGCAAATACATTTTCCGATACAGACTTTGGATTTGCGCAAGATCATCTTCGAATCTTATCAGGACTATATGGGATTTTGAAACCTCTTGATCTTATTCAACCATATCGATTAGAAATGGGAGTTTCATTCCAAAATCCAAAAGGAAAAAACTTATATGATTTCTGGAAAAAATCGATAACAGATAATCTGAATAATACTCTAGAAAAACATCCATCTCCTGTGATTGTTAACTGTGCATCAATTGAATATTTTTCTGCGATTGATTTATCGAAGCTCAAAGGGAATATTCTTTCGATTGTATTCAAGGAATATCGAAATGGGGAATTAAAATTCATCTCATTTAATGCAAAGAAAGCTAGAGGATTAATGACTCAGTACATTGTTAAGAACAAGATAGATAATCATACTAATATCAAAGAATTTAATTATGAGGATTATAAATTTGATTCAAAGCTATCTGAAGATTCAAAATTTGTATTTACACGATAAAGGCAGTTTATGAGCTATATTTCTTTTTTTAAAGACCGGTTTATACCCACAGATGAAATTAATCTTAATTTTCGTGATAATTTTTTAAGCATTGTTCGGGGCTATCAAGTTTTTACATTTTTTAAAACTATAGATGGAGGGAAACCACTTTTTTTGGATCATCATATTAAACGACTACTAAAAAATACAGAAACAATGGGGATGAAGATAAATCAATCACATGATAATGTTAAACAGTTGGTGTTTGATACTATAGCTGAAAACGATTCTTCTACAGGCGAGTTTAGTATAATGATTGCGTTTCTAGGAGGAAAACCCGTTATTGGTTCTGATTTGTATTCAAATAGTCCCATGGATATTTTAGTCTTAGTAAATCCAATAAGAATATACCCAGCAGAATTTTACGCCAAAGGGATTACTGTTGGTCTTTTTGAATTTCAACGTCATTATGCAGAGATTAAAGCTCCTTTTACCTATATAGGAGGGTTATTAGCACAAAATGCTATAATAAAGAATGGTGACTATGATGAAGTCTTATATGTTTCAAATAAAAAAGTATTAGAAGGTACTACGTTCTCATTCTTTGCAATCAATCATAATGGAGTTGTGTTAACAGCTCCGGCAGATGGGAATATTTTACGAAGTGTTACTAGATTAGCTTTACTGAATGTTATAAAGAAAGAAGAGATGAAATTTGAAGAAAGGGATTTACCAATTGATGAGATGTATAATTGTAAAGAAGCATTTATTGTATCTTCCACTCGTGATATTATTCCTGTAGTTTCAGTTGATAATCATACAATTGGTGATGGTTTAGTAGGGGAATCAACCAAGAAATTAATGGAACTTTATCAGAAAGAAATATTGGAGCTTGTTTCCAATAGGAACAATGTTTAAAATTTTGCGTTTACTTAAGAAACAACATAGGGGTTATAAAATGAAACATACTGGAATTGTTTTATTATTAAGTTTTTCTATTTTTTCATGCAGTGTTCCTGCAACTGCAACAAACAACGATTTTACGTTAGGAAAAGTTCAAAGCCAATTAAAAGAAGGTATGAGTTCTGCTAGCGTTGTTGAATTGTTGGGATCTCCGAATATTGTAACCAATGCTAACGATGGATATGAAGTATGGACGTACGATAAAGTTAGCAGTGAAGCAAAAGATGGTTCTGCTATGGGAGCAGGCGTTGTTCCTGGTGGAAGATTTCTTGGGATATTTGGTGGAAGTCGTAGTAGTAAAAGCAATAAAAATCTAACATTAACCATCAGGTTTACTCCTGGAGGTCTTGTTGATAGTTTCAAATACCAAAGCATTAAATACTAATGGTTAGGCGTATAGCACTTCATCTGGTTGTATTGAGCCATTTGTTTGTTGTTAGTTGTGGTAGCTCTACTCCACCTCCTACAACAGCAGTAAAGCGCGCCATTGAGACAAGACAATATAACGTAGATTTTGATACTCTTATGAAGGGTTCAATTGGGGTATTACAAGATTTAGGGTATACTATTGATGTACTCAATGATAACTACGGACTCATTACTGCCACCAAACAAACAACTTTAGGAAGCGGTTCAACTGAAAAAGAAATGAGTAAAGCTGGAAAAGCTGCTATTGGAATAGGAGTTATATTAACCTTAGGATTGTTAGCAGCAGCAGATCGTGATAAAGATAATGATAATAATAATAATGGTGGTGGAGATTGTTTGTTCTGTGGTTGGGGCGGTAATAGTTCTAGCAATGATGGACCTAATGTATATAACCTGAAAACAACCATTAATATTGTTCAAGAATCTGAAGATCCAGTTTCTAGTACTATTCGTACAAATTTTCAAGCCTCTAGAGAACAAGGTGGTTCGGTAAAATATGCAGGAAGTGAACACTCACAAAAATTCTTTCAAAGTTTCTTTGCTGCGCTTGATAAATCATTATTTTTAGATACTAATTTAGAAAGTGGAGAAGCTACAGTAATAGAGGAGAATTAAACAGCTTCTAATTAATTATAATTTTTCTTATACTTTGTGAGAATAATTATAATGATAAGACAATTAAAATATCTTTTTATAGGGGTTCTTTTACTTTCATTTCTTTTCCCGTCATCCGGAAGAAAAAGTCATTCTTCAGAATTGTTAAATAGAGGAAGAACTATTCCAATTTCTTTATCGCAAGATTTCTTAGTAACTGCCAGAACCTTTTCAACACTTACTCCTAGGGTAGTTGATATATATGATTTGCATAACGGAATAAGTTCATTGCAAAAAATGGGAGAGTTAACTGCCCCGAATCCAACTGTGGGAGATGATTTTGGATTTAGTATGGCACTCCATAAGGATTATTTACTTATTGGAGCTCCTGGATCAAACAGTGGGTATGGAGCAGCATATTTATACCATAAAAATTATGAAGGAAATTGGGTTTTAATTAAAACTTATGAGAATCCTTATTCAGGAGTTTTCCAGAAATATGCTCAAAAATTTGGGTATAATGTTGCATTAAATGATCAGTATGTTGTAATTGCTTCTCCATTTTATAATGATGGCAATGTTTTTATCTATGATTTCAATCCTGATACCGAAGACTTTGCATATCAAAATACTCCATTTAAAACCATTGATGTACGAGAATTAGGCGATGTAGAAGGTTGCTATGAAGTAGGTCCAGATCAATTTGGATTCGGAGTTTCCCTTTCATTTAATAATGATAAACTTTTGATTGGTTCATTAAAAGATTTTGTGTATTTAGCTGAGTTCAAAAATGGGATTGTACAAGGAGTAGAAATTCCTATTCCTGCAATAGAAAATGAGAAAGATTCTATTAGAATGCGCTTTGGCCAATCTGTATATGTGGGAGATTCTACTCTTTATATCAGTGGATTAGGATTAAATAATGGAAAAGGAAAGGTTTTTGCTTATCCTTACATTAGTTTATCTAACAAAACCGATGAAAATCCTTGGACAAACTTTTATACTATTCAGCCAAATGAATTACTAGAGAATAGTCATTTTGGGTATCAAATTAGTGAATTTGACAACCAATTAGCAGTTAGCACTTTTAATCAATCTCAAGTTTATTTGTATAGCAAAAACCAAAAAAATAATCGATTTGAATTCGAAGAAATTATTACAAACAATGATTATGAAAAAACGGATCATTTTGGTAGGAATATTGCTTTGTTAGACAATGCTTTAATAACTGATGCATATTATGCTGATGAACTTATTTTATACAGCGATATCAATGTAAATCGATATTCTATACAGAGTCTTTCAACAAAAGGAGAAGTTGTATCAATCAAGAATAAGATTGAATGTACAGGAGGAGTTGCTGGATCATATGAATGTAATGAAATCGATTTGATGGCATATATGGATAAAACAGAAATTGGAGGAACCAATAATTCTAGTTTAAATGACATTTGGGGATGGACAGATCCAACCAGTCAACGAGAATATGCTTTGGTTGGATTAAGCAATGGAACATCATTTGTAGATATAACTGACGCAGACAATCCAGTGTATTTAGGTCGCTTGCCAACCCATACAAATAATTCAACGTGGCGAGATATTAAAATATATCAAAATCATGCATTTATTGTATCCGAAGCTGGAGGTCATGGAATGCAAGTATTTGATTTAACGGAACTTCGTAATGTAAGCAATCCACCGGTACAATTTAGTGAAACAGCACACTACGCTCAATTTGGAAATGCGCACAATATTTTTATTAATGAAGATACTGGTTTTGCTTATGCAATAGGTACAAGTACCTGTGGTCCAGGAGGATTACATATTGTTGATATTAGCAATCCAGTAGCTCCAGCAAAAGCAGCATGTGTTTCTGATCCTGCAACCGGAAGAAGTGGGACAGGGTATGTACATGATGTTCAATGCGTAGTTTACAATGGACCGGATACAGAACACGTTGGAAAAGAAATTTGTGTTGGATCAAATGAAACAAATGTCTGGGTAACGGATGTAAGCACAAAGAGCGATGATTCTAGTGGAGGAAAGACAATTGGTCTTGGTTCATATGATGATTACTATACGCACCAAGGGTGGCTTACAGAAGATCATCGATATTTTGTTCAAAATGATGAATTAGATGAAAGCAATGGTGCTGTTAATAGCACAAGGACTTTAATATGGGATTTAGAAGATTTAGATAATCCAGAAATTGAGACAACATACTTTGGTCCAACACCTTCTATTGATCATAATAATTATATTATTGGTGATTATGTGTATATGTCACATTATACAAGTGGATTGCGCATTTTAGATATTAATGATATTACTAATCCATCTGAAGTTGCATTTTTTGATGTTTATCCAAACAATAACAATACTAGCTTTGATGGCACTTGGAGTAACTATCCTTATTTTGATAGCGGAAATGTAGTAGTTACTAGTATTGATGAAGGTTTATTTGTTCTTCGTCCAACTTTTAATATTAATCAACCTTCTGTGCCAACAGGTATCTCATACTCTATTCCAACTGATGGTACTGTAACTTTTTCCTGGAATATTGGTATTGATTCATCAGTAAGCTTTAGAGTATATCGAGAGGAAGAACCAGGATTCAATCCTTCATCTTCAAATTTGATTGCAGAATTGGCTTATCCGGCAGCAACCTATTCGGATGAGAACCTAGATACAAACAAAATTTATTATTATGTACTATCTGCTGTGAATCAAGAAGGTACTGAGAGTGATTTTTCTTCAGAATTTAAAATTACACCTTTAGTATATGTTAATGTTCCACCAACCATTGATGCAGTTTCAAATGTTCAGATGAATGAAGATGGATCTACTACAGTTCCTCTTACAGGAATTTCTTATGGTGGAGATGCAAATTCTCAAGATATTGAGATCTCAGCTTATACAACGGATACAGATCTATTTTCTAATTTAACTATAGATTATAATAGTCCATCCACCACAGGATCACTTGATTTAATTCCAGAAGCAAATGCAAATGGATCATCTGTAATTCATATTACAGTTAGAGATAATGGTGGAGTCGAAAACGGGGGAGTTGATTCAGTGAAGGTGTCCTTTAATGTGGATGTATTAGCAATAAATGATGCTCCAAATTCTTTTACTGCTCAAGGAGAATATTTATTCAATATTGTTGATGGCTCTGGATCATTTTTAACAACAGAATATTTATTTATCACTCCAGAAAATGAACAAGATTCATTGCGATTCATGTGGAATCCATCTATTGATGTTGATGGAGACAATATTCAATATCGTATGCTTGGCTATGAAGATTTAGAGTTTTTAACAATGAATACATGGGTTGATGATGCATTTATGACATGGGCAATTAAAGATTTAGCAGCCCAAACAGACACGGTAAATGTATCAGAAGGTTCATGGTCTGTAATTGCTACTGATGGACAATCTTTTAAGACAGCAAGTACTGGTAGTATAGGTGATTTAAAAATTGATGCAAGAGCATTGGTGCCTGATGTTTTTGATTTACGTCAGAATTATCCTAATCCTTTTACTAGTTCAACTACGATTGAATATGATGTCCCTGAAACACAGCAAATTGTGCTTCGCATATTTAACATTAGAGGACAATTAGTAAAGACACTAGTAGAAGAGGAACAATCAGCAGGTTATAAATCTGTTACATGGGATGGAACTAATAATAATGGAGATCCAGTAAGTGCTGGAATATATTTCTGTCAAATGTATACTCCGGCCAACCCATATGGTGGACAATTTGTTCGAACAAAGAAAATGTTACGATTAAGGTAAATTGCGTTGAATTGGCTTCGTAGACTGTATGATTGGGTGCTTTCTTGGGCAAGTAGTCCTTACGCGGTTCCTGTTTTATTTACAGTATCTTTTGTAGAATCATCTTTCTTTCCTATTCCTGCTGATCCATTGTTGATTGCGTTAATATTAGGGTTGAGACAACGCGCTTTTTACTATGCATTTATTTGTACAGCAGGATCGGTATTTGGAGGCATCTTTGGATATTTTGTGGGATCATTCTTATGGTGGACAGAAACTATGGAGTTTTCTAGTATTGCCACTTTTTTCTTTACTTATATCCCAGGATTTACCGAACAATTGTTTTATAATATTCAAGCACAATATGAATCATACAATTTTATAGTAATTTTTACTGCTGCATTTACTCCTATTCCTTATAAGGTCTTCTCGATTAGCGCAGGAGCGTTTGATATCAATTTCTTTACTTTTGTTGTAGCATCAATTCTTGGAAGGGGATTGCGTTTCTATGGAATTACAGTTGTGTTGTGGTATTTTGGTAGACCAGTGAAGAAGATAATTGATAAATATTTTGATCTTCTTGCTATTCTTTTATTGTTAATCTCAATTATTAGTTATATCATCATTGTCTACATTTTCTAGATATCGTTTAAAAAAGAGGATTGATATGAAAAAAATATTATTACCAGTATTGCTTCTATTAATTGGTTATTCAACCACTATTCCTGAGATTAAATCTACGAATAATACTATTCGTATTGATGATTTTCACAACCATATTACCTACCTGGCTTCTGATGAATTAAAAGGAAGGAGTTCTGGTACTCAAGGCGATGAACTTGCTAAAGATTATATTGTAAACCATTTTACAAATGCTGGCTTGCCAACTGAACGATCAGTTGAAGTTCAAGAACATTATGTTTATAAAGATAGAAGAAACAAGAAAAATAAGGTGTTAACCTATAATATTATCGCAACTCTTCCTGGAACTGATGACAAATTAAAAGAAGAGTATGTAATCGTTGGTGGGCACTATGATAGTGTTAATAATAAGTTAGATGAGATTCATAATGGTGCGGATGATAATGCATCTGGAACCTCTATGGTTTTAGAGTTGTTTGAGAAATTTGCAGTATCAAACACACATAAAAGAACGTTAGTTTTCATGGCATTTGGAGGAGAAGAACTAGGATTGCTTGGTTCAAAACATTTTGTTAATAATCCAACTATTGATCTTCAAAAAGTTCAATTAATGGTAAATCTAGATATGGTTGGTAGGTTGGATGATGAAAAAAATCTTCAATTAGGAGGGACGTTAACCGCAATAGATCTTGATAAAAAACTTGAGCCTTTTTTAAATCAAGTGGAAAACAAATGGCAAAATAATTTAAATATTACAGAATTAGGAAAAGGAATTTTTAAACGTTCAGATCACTATAGTTTTTATTTAAAAGATATACCAGTATTATTCTTTTTTACTGGATTGCATGAAGATTATCATGGTCCTACAGACGATTCTAATAAAATTAATTATCAGGGAATGAAGGTTATTTCAGATTTAGTTCACCCGATTATGGAAGAATTTGCAAATACATCAGACAAGTTAGTTTTTCAACCAGTTGAATTAGAAGAACAGAGTATGCCAACTGTCAGAATGAAGGTTACTTTAGGTGTAATGCCTGATTATGCGCATGAAGGAGATGGATTAAAGATTGATGCAGTAGTTGAGGATAGACCAGGGGCAAAAGCAGGAATGCTTGCTGGGGATATTGTTATAGATATTGCTGGTACTCCTCTAAAAGATATATATGCTTATATGAAGATACTATCCCAACTGAATCCTGGTGATAAAGCTGAAGTGAAAGTATTACGTAAGGGTTCAGAAGTAGTATTGCAGGTTCAGTTCTAATGAAACAAGTTCTGTTAGCTTTAATGCTAATTAGCGTAGTATATAGTCAACAAGATATGATTACCAGTGATCCGTTTCCACGATGGGAGAATGATGTAATTGATCTTTTAGAAGAAGTCGATAAAAATAACGAGTATAATTCTACCAATAAGAATTTTGTTTTAAGAGATATAAATCAGCTAACATTCGATGGAGATAACGGAGAAGCTTATTTCTCTAGCGATGCTACTCAACTTATTTTTCAGTCAAAACGCAACGGAAGCGAGTGTGATAAACTGTATACAATCAGTATTGACGGAAGCAATCTTAAAGAATTTCCAATAAAAGATGGAGCATTTACATGCGCTTATTATTCACATAATAATGAGTTTATCTTTTTTTCTTCTACTTTACATGATGGAGTTGGATGTCCAGAAATATACAAACATCCAAATCCTCGTAAATACATTTGGCCACTAAGAAATTTCGAGATTTATCGATGGGATGGAGATAATCTGAAACAATTAACTAATGCTCCAGGGTATAATGCTGAAACCACAATTCATCCAACAGAAAAAAAAGTGATTTTTACTTCTATGCGTGATGGAGATATTGATTTATATGAGATGAACTATGATGGCGGGAATGTTAAACGTATTACTACTGAATTTGGGTATGATGGTGGTGCATTTTATTCTCCAAATGGAGAAAATATTGTTTGGCGTGCATGGTATCCTAAAAACGAAGAAGAGAAAGAAAAATGGTCTTTCAACTTAAAGAATCGTTATATCGATGCTGTTCCATTAGATATTTATGTTGCAAAAAGGGATGGATCTAGCAAAAAACGATTAACCAATAATGGAGCTACTAATTGGGCTCCTTCTTGGCATCCTGATGGAAAACATATTATTTTTTCATCCAATATGGATGATTGGAGGGAAGAGTATAATGCATTTGGAAGTAATTTTGAGCTCTATATAATTAATATCCGTACTTTAAAGCTTACACGTCTCACACATAATGATACCTTTGATTCATTTCCAGTTATTTCTAATGATGGAAAGCTTGTTTTTGCTTCTAACAGGAACGCTAAAAACCCACGTCAAACCAATATTTTTATTGGAATCTTAGACTAAGAAACTCTTCTATTGAGATTTATTCTCATTAATCATTTGCTTCTATTTCTTTTTGGTTATATAATTGAGACGATTTCTCAATAAAAAAGGGGCCTATGAAAAGAGTAGCATCAATCTTATTGTTTTTAACATTAGTTGTTGCACAAAATCAAATAACAGGTTCAGTCAATGATTCTAATGGTAATCCAATTGCTGACGCAAATATTATATTAGAAAATGGAATGGGATTTGTCAGTAAAGACGATGGAAGTTTTGTACTGAATGTGGATGAACTTCCTTTTTTATTAACCGTATCAGTTGTAGGGTATGATGATATTACAGTATGGGTAAAAGAGAATAATCTATCTCTTAAATTAAGCAATAGCCCTATCTTATTAGACGCAGTAAATGTTTTGGCTAATTCAGCCAGTATTACTTCTGGAATGTTTTTACGATCAGTTTATCCAAGTGCTGTGGTATCTGAATTAGAATTGAGACAATTCGACGATACAGATATCCATCGTGCTATTGCAAGGGTTCCTGGTGTATATGTCCAGGAAGAAGATGGACTTGGATTACGACCAAATATTGGAGTACGTGGTACTGGTTTATCACGTATGGAAAAACTAAATGTAATGGAAGATGGTATTCTTATTGCACCAGCACCATATGCTTCTCCAGCTGCATACTATTCTCCAACAATGGGAAGAATGCAAACACTAGAAGTCCGTAAAGGATCTAGTCAAATTAAATATGGTCCATTTACTACTGGAGGATCTTTGAATTATGTTTCTACCGGTATTCCTGAAAAAATGACAAGTAATCTAGAATTAAAAACAGGAAGTTTTGGTAAAACAGTTCTACATCTTAAACATGGTTCTACTGAAGGTCAGTGGGGATATCTATTGCAGGTTTTTAATGATCAAACAACTGGATTTAAAGAATTAGATGGCGGTGGAGATACTGGATACACAAAAGCAGATATGTTAGCAAAAGTGCGTTACAGTATGAATAAAAATCATGCATTAGAATTTAAATATTCTATAACTGATGAAGTTTCAGATGAAACTTATCTTGGTTTAAGTGATGAAGATTATGATAGAAATCCATTAAGAAGATATCGTGCATCACAATTAGATGAGATGGATGCAGATCATAGTCAAGTTGTACTTTCTTATGCAGGAAAATTGTCAGATAATATGTCTATGGCTGTATCACTTTATAATAATGAATTCACAAGAAATTGGTATAAACTAAATAAAGTCAATGGTGCAAAGCTTAATGTGGTAGCTGATCCATCTTCTGATGCGACTACTTTTGCGCTAATGGATGCATTAGATAGTGATCCCGATATGTATCGAATTAAAGCAAATAATCGTGAATATTTATCAAGCGGTCTTCAAGCAGTACTAAGCTGGAGTGTTGATAATCATAGTTTGCAAGCTGGAATGCGTATTCATTCCGATGAAATGGATCGTTTCCAATGGGAAGATCGATATCAAATGGTTGCTGGCAATTTAAATATGACCACGAAAGCTACACCAGGTTCTGATTCAAATCGAATTGATTCTGCAGAAGCTAACGCTTTATTTGTAGAAGATAGATATACTTCAGGAGACTGGACAGTGACTGGTGGTTTACGCTATGAATCAATTACTGTTAAAAGAGAAGATTGGGGCAAATCAGATCAGTTCCGTACTTCAGATCCATCAGTAAAAGAACAAGATTTTAGTGTAGTAGTCCCAGGTGTTTCTGTTGAATATGCATGGAAACCAACTACGACGTTATCTTATGGTTTACATAAAGGCTTTGCTCCTCACGGTCCAGGTGGTGTTAAAGTTATAGATGGTGTTACGCAAGATGTGAAGCCAGAAACAAGTATAAATCATGAATGGACAATAAGACATTATGAAGGTTTATCTGGAGTTGAGCTTACATATTTTATAAACCAATATGATAATCTTTTAGGAGCAGATACTGCAGCTTCTGGTGGAGGAACAGATGAACTTTACAATGGTGGAGCTGTTGATGTGTCTGGAGTTGAATTATATCTTAGACATATATTAGAGGCTAGAAATATGCAATTTCCACTTGAACTTGCATATACCTATACAAGTACAGAATTTAAAGAATCGTTTGATGGTGATTTCTGGGGAGATGTATCATCTGGCGATGAACTTCCATATGTTCCTAGTGATATGTTGTATCTGAATGTTGGAGTCAATGCTGGTTTAGTATCAGGGAATGTGTCTTTAAAACACACCGCAAAGATGAGAACAGTAGCGGGATCAGGTAATTTGGATGAATCAAATTTTACAGATGCATTTACTATGGTTGATGCTTCTGTTAATTATGATCTTAAAAACAGTGTAATTCTCTCATTACATGTTAAAAATTTGCTTGATGATAATGGAGTTGTTGCAAGAAGACCATATGGAGTCCGTCCAACTATGCCTAGAACAGTATCTCTTGGGCTTTCATATACTTTTTAAGCTGTATTTATTAAAAAAAAGTATTATTATCACGGGTGCATAACAAGCTCATATACATCTTATTTCTCGGATTTTTATACTCGCAAAGTTTTTTAGATTTAACTCCTCGTCCATCATATAATATCAATAAGATTGATACCCCAATTACGCTTGATGGTAAACTAGATGAAGAAAGCTGGGGATTAGCTCAGATTGCTACAGGATTTACTGATACCAGAGCTTTTGAAGGCGATCCCGCTGCATTTAAAACAGAAGTAAGGTTATTATATGATGATACAAATCTCTATGTAGGATTTGTTGCATATACGCCTCCAGAAAAGATTAGAACTTCACTTTCAAAAAGAGATCATCTCAATGACGACGATAATTGGGTTGGAGTTGACATAGATCTATTCGATGACGAAGCTCTTATCTATGCGTTTGGATCAAATCCATCTGGTACACAGATAGATGGGCGTGGTGGATATCGTCTTGATAGATCTTTGGATTTAATTTTTGACGTCAAAACAAGCATTACAGACTATGGTTATATTGTAGAGTTTGCTATTCCGTTTTCAACTTTGAGATATTCAGTTGGGAAAAATCAAAATTGGAGGATTAATTTCCTTCGTAGTTATACGACAGATGACGAAATAGAGCATGAAGTTGTTTGGGCATCAAATATTCAAGGAATTGAATGTCATACCTGTCAAATGGCTTTTTTAAAGGGCATTGAACCTCCAAAGCAAGAAGCTGGAAATATTGAATATATTCCTTCATTGGTTGCTGGATATTCTGAGGATTTTAACAACGATTCAACTAGTGATAATATTGAACCATCTTTATTTGTTAAATATCCTGTTTCTTCTGTGGATTTACTTGAGATTGCAATCAATCCAGATTTTAGTCAAATCGAATCAGATGATATTAAAAATGATATTAATACAGTAAATGCATTGTATTTCAGAGAAAGAAGACCTTTCTTTAGTGAAGGAGCTGAATTATTTAAATTTGACCCAAATCGCGGATTTATTAATTTATTCTATTCAAGAACCATTAATGATCCATCTGTAGCAGTCAAATACACAGGAAAAGTTGGAAAAACATCGTATGGGGTGATTAGTGCTATAGATGAATCGTCTCCATTACTTTTACCTTTTGAAGAATCAAGCACTATTGTACAAATGGGTGAAAGCATGTCCAATATTGTACGTGTAAAACGTATGTTAAAAAATGCAAGCTCCATTGGGGCAATTATTACTAATCGTACCTTTGATGAAGGTGGGGATATGACTACAGGAGGGATAGATTTTCATTATCATCCTGGAAAGAATTTACATTTAACTCTTCATGCTACTGCATCAATTCATAATGAACCTGATTCTCTGTCAACAATATTTGATGATAATCCTTATACATTTGATAACCATACTGCCAAATTTGACGGAGAAGAGATTACAGGAAATGCATTAGGGTTTAGTTTATCAAAAATGAATAGAACAGATACTACAGGTTTAACCGTACGTCTTCGTTCTCCAGGATTTCGAACCAGTAATGGATTTGAGAGAAATAATTCCACAAAGTGGATAAAGCTGTCTAAAGGAAAAGGTATTTTCTATGACAACCATCCACGATTGTTGGCATCAGGACATAGGGTTAGTATGGTTCATAAAACAAATTATGATGGTGATATTAAGGAACAAGAATTTGAATTCGACAATGAGTTTAATTTTTTAAATGGATATGTGCTACAAATTGAGATTGGGACTGAGAATGAACTCTTTCGTGGAGTGCAATTTGATAATATGTTTGGAGGAAATATCAGTATTACTGGTAAACTAAATGCCAAGACAAAAATTCATGGAGGAATTGCTGGCGGTGATACAATTATCCGATATTTAGACACTCCAGAACAAACCGATATTTATGGAATTTGGAGCTATGTTGAATATAAAATTTCAGATCAAGCGAGTACCGGTACTGGAATACAATATGAGGATGCAAAGAATTATTATGATGGTTTTCTACTTAATTCATGGTATACACATTCTTTTACATCGAAACTTTCTTTAAGAACCAAGATACAGTATAGTGATTTTTCTCATAATTGGTTTATTGAACCAATGTTGACCTATCAACCAAATGCATTCTCTGCATTATACTTTGGGATTAATGAACTTCTTTCTACAGAGGATGATATGTTCTCAAATTTAACTGAGTCAGAACGTCAATTATTTGTTAAGTTTCAATACTTGTTTTAATTGATGAAGAAAATATTAATACTATCTCTTTTATTAACATTCTATGGATGTGCTATTTCTATCGGCAACAAGGTTGCAGATGTTGCTGATGATAATGTAGTTACAAATGGAAATAGTGTATATCATTCAAATGCAAATTCTATGATTGCATTTAATAAGATTTCCCCTAAAAAACGTGGCGCATTTGAGATGTTGAACAAAACCATTATTATGCCGGCAATTGAACGTGCGAACCTACCTGTATACAACAGTTTAACTTTCTTAGCACCAGACGAGCAAAATGAAGATGGAACATATACTTTTCTTTATATCGCAAACCCTTATTTGGAGAATGAAGATTACGATATTTTGTCTATACTGATTGCAGTACATGGTAGACCAAGAGCAGAAGAGTATTTTCAGTTATGGCTAGATTGTTTTGCTGAAGAACAAAAAACATTATTGTTTAAATGATAAAATCGTGTCTTTTTGATTCGTTCTGTATTAAATTTTTTCAAATGCAAATCCAAAAGAATTTTTTTATTACACTTCTCAGTTGTTCGTTTGTTTTTGCTCAAACCTTACAAGTCAATGATGCCACTCTTTCTTCAGAAGGCTACAATACTGGAACTACGCTCGGTATAACTGACACAGATGTTGTGATTTATTCCAATGCGCTTGTACACAATTTATATGTGTGGGGAATTCCTTGGTATACAGACACAAAAACTTTTCCAGCCCAAATTACATTACCGCTTGATAATAGAGCGTATGTGATAAGTTTATATAAGAAATCAATATATAAATCTGTTTCTGCAGAGCTACAAACTTTTGATTTTGACAGTAGGCCAGTGGAAGAATTTGAGGCATTACAAGATGAGCTTCAGCGTATGAAAATTGGTACAAAATTAGTTAGACCAATACCTGGAAAATCAGAATCTGTATTTCTTGTATATTGTCCAGACGAAGATATCTCATGTGAAGAAGGATTACACTGGCGAGATGGGTTCTTAGCAAAATTCTATGATCAACAACAAGAAGTATATATGCACTCACAATTAAATAAACCTAGTGAATACCTTAGCGAAGAAGAGGCAAAATTAATTAAAAGACATCGTGGAGGTGTTGGGATGTTGGTTGGTTTTTTCTCAATGGGTATATGGTTACTTGATAGATCCTTACAGTGAAAAATATTTCCATTAATATTATTGGCGCTTCTACTGGATCTTATCCAGCTGGGATTACTCCTTTAGAAATTTCAGAATCTGTAAAGGAAATACCAAAAAATGTTGTGATCTGTAAGGTTGATGATGTGTTAACTGACTTAAATGAACCTTTAACTAAAGATGCAACAATTCAATTTCTAGATGCAAAAAGCAAAGAGGGTCATAGTGTTCTGTTGCACAGTACTGCACATCTAATGGCACAAGCAGTAAAAAGACTTTTTCCTAAAACGAAAGTAACAATTGGTCCATATTTGGATAATAAATTTTACTATGATTTTGATGTTGAAACTCCTTTTTCTGAACAAGACTTAAGTAATATTGAGAAGGAGATGCATAAGATATCTAAAGAAAATCTTGAAATTACACATGAAGTAAAATCAAGAAAAGATGCAGTAAATCTCTTTAAAAAGATGAAAGAATCTTATAAAGTTGAGATTATCAATGATTTAGAAAAGAGCGAAGTATTAAAAGTTTATTCACAAGGAGAATTTACTGATCTTTGTAGGGGACCACATGTTTCTTCAACCGGCATCATAAAACATTTTAAATTACTTTCTTCTTCGGCTGCATATTGGAGGGGAGATGAAAATAATCAGACATTGCAACGGGTTTATGGAACATCTTTTCCTAGTGAAAAAGATTTAAAGAAATATCTAACAATGTTAGAAGAACAAAAGAAACGTGATCACCGTAAAATTGGAAAAGAACTTGATTTATATTTCCATGATGAAGAAGTAGGTCCTGGACTACCACTATGGACTCCAAATGGTGCAGTCATTATTGATGAATTAGAAGCATTAGCAAAAGAGAAAGAAGATGCTAGCGGATATAAACGTGTCCGTACACCACATCTAACAAAAGGTGCTTTATATGAAAAATCTGGTCACCTGGAACACTATACTACAAGTATGTATCCTGCAATGGATGTAGATGGCTTAGATTATTATATAAAACCAATGAATTGTCCTCATCATCACAAGATTTATGCTAACACACCAAAGAGTTATCGAGATTTGCCTTATCGTTTATCAGAGTATGGAACATGTTATCGTTATGAGAAATCAGGTGAACTTTTTGGATTAATGCGTGTAAGAAGTATGCAGATGAATGATGCACATATTTATTGTACAGAAGACCAATTCAAAGAAGAGTTTATTGGGGTGTGTGAACTATATATGGAATATTTTAAAATTTTTGGTATTGAAAAGTATGAAATGCGACTTGGTCTTCATGATCCAAAAGGATTAGGCAAAAAATATATTAATAATCCTAAGCTATGGAAAAAAACAGAAGAAGATGTTAGAAATGCACTAAAGGGTGCTGGATTAAAATTTGTTGAATCAGTAGGAGATGCGGCATTCTATGGTCCAAAAATTGATGTACAGGTATGGAGTGCAATTGGAAAAGAATTTAGCCTTGCAACTAACCAAGTTGATTTTGCAGTTCCTGAACGTTTTAATTTGACTTATACTGATGGTGACGGTTCATCTAAAACACCACTATGTATTCATAGAGCTCCACTTGGAACACATGAACGTTTTATCGGATTCTTAATTGAACATTTTGGTGGAGACTTTCCATTATGGTTGGCACCTAAACAAGTATCGATTTTACCTGTTTCTGATAAATACAATACTTATGCAGATCAAGTGTGTAGTGAATTAAAAAAACATGGAGTAAGGGCTGAAGTAGACAATCGTTCAGAAAAAATTGGTGCTAAAATTAGAGATGCAGAACTACAAAAAATTAATATTATGCTAATTGTTGGAGAGAAAGAAGTTGATGGTAAAGTAGTAACAGTTAGAAGAAGATTTGTTAAAGAACAAGAAACACTTTCATTGGATAAATTTTCCAATGGAATTAGAAAAGAAATTAATGAAAGGAGTGTTAGGAATTAAGAAACAAAGAATAAGAGTAAATAAGAAAATCTATGCAGACGAAATCCGTTTGATTGACAACAATAAAAACCAAGTAGGAGTTGTCAAAGTCCCCGAAGCATTAAGGTTGGCAGAAGAAGCTGGTCTTGATCTAGTCGAAATATCACCGAATGCCAAACCACCTGTGTGTAAAATAATGGACTATGGGAAATACAAGTATGAAGAGAAGAAAAAAGCACAACAGGCTCGTAAAAATCATCATGTAATTAAAGTAAAAGAATTAAGAATGAGACCTAATATTGGAGATCATGATCTGGAAAATAAATTAAAAATGGGAAGAAAATTCCTAAATGAGGGTTGTAAGCTCAAATTGAGCATCATGTATCGTGGTCGAGAAATGTCCAGACAAGATTTAGGTGATGCACTTTTAGAAAAAGTTGTGTTAAATTTAAGTGAAGTTGCAGAAATGGAAAAAGATAGTCCTATGATGGGAAGAAAAAAATCTATAATATTAGCCCCTAAATAAGGATATTTTAATGCCAAAACAGAAAACAAGAAAAAGTGTATCAAAACGATTCAAACTGACAGGAAGCGGAAAAGTTAAACGCAACCAGGCAGGGCATAAGCATATGTTAATCCGTAGAGATAAGGATACAAAACGCGCAGCAAAGAAATCAATTCTTGTTGCACCTTCTGACAAGAAAAAAGTCATAAAAATGATGGGAAAATAGGTTAACAATGCCAAGATCTAATAGTTCAGTTCCAAGACATAGACGACATCGTAAGACTGTCAAATTAGCCAAGGGATACTTTGGTGCAAGAAGTCGTAATTATAAAGCTGCTAAAGATGCGGTGACAAAAGCAGGATTATATGCATATAGAGATCGAAGACAGAAGAAACGTCAATTTAGACGTCTGTGGATTATTCGTATTAATGCTGCTGCAAGACTGAATGGATTATCATATTCAAATTTTATACATCTATTAAAGGAGAAGGGCGTTGATTTAGACAGAAAGGTGTTAGCAGATTTAGCTGTTAATAACCCGTCTGTTTTTGAAGACCTCGTAAAATATCTGAAAAAATAAAATAAAAGGTGTCTATGGATAAAGCTATTAATAAGGTTAAGACATCTTTTCAATCAGAACTAAAATCTTGTAAAACATCAGAAAATCTTGAACAGCTTCGTATTAAATATTTAGGTAGAAAAGGACAACTAACTGATTTATTTAATCAGTTTGGTGCTCTTAGCAATAAAGAAAAACCTAAATATGGAAAAACTTTAAATATTCTTAAGTCAGACCTTACAACATCCTATAACAAGAAACTTGCTACATTTAATTTAGATCAAGGAAGCGATGACAAAAGAGATTTTTCATTACCAGGGTATGCATTACCAAAAGGAAATATTCATCCTCTTGAACATGTTACTGATGAAATAAAATCTATTTTCCAATCAATTGGATTTTCAGTGGCTTATGGTCCAGAGATTGATGATGATTACCATAATTTTGAAGCATTAAATGTGCCTAAGCATCATCCTGCAAGAGATATGCAAGATACCTTTTTTATTGATTCAGATATAGTATTACGTACTCATACTTCTAATGTTCAGATCCATTTAATGGAAAATCAAGATCCACCTCTACGACATATTTGTTGTGGAAGAGTATTTAGAAATGAAGCAGTCAGTTATAAGAGCTTTTGTTTATTCCATCAAGTAGAAGGATTGGTTATCAATGAATCATCTTCATTTGCAGAAATGAAAGGGACCCTAGAGTATTTTGCAAAAGAAATGTTTGGGAAAGACACAAAAATGCGTTTCCGACCGAGTTATTTTCCGTTTACAGAGCCAAGTGCAGAAGTTGATATTTGGAATGATAAATTAAACCAATGGATGGAAATTCTTGGATGCGGAATGGTTAACCCAAATGTTTTAGAGAATGTTGGATATGACAGTGAAAAATATCAAGGATTTGCCTTTGGTATGGGAATAGAACGTATTGCAATGATTAAATATGGAATTAGAGATATCAGACTATTTTACCAAAATGACAAACGATTTTTGGAGCAATTTTAATGAAAGTATCTCTTCCATGGCTTAAGCGTTTTGTAAACTTTAAACAATCTCCATCTGAATTAGCTGATCTATTAACAATGTTGGGATTTGAATCTGAAGTCGTAACCGATTTTTCTGTCCTTGAGAATATTGTTGTAGGAGAAGTAGAGTCAGCCAAAAAACACCCAAATGCAGACAAATTGAAGTTTTGTATAGTCAATGATGGTAAAATGACCCATGAAGTTGTATGTGGTGCACCTAATGTTGCTACAGGCCAGAAAATTGTTTTTGCTAAAGTTGGTGCAGTATTACCGGGAAATTTCAAAATTGGGAAGGCAAAAATTCGAGGGATTGAAAGCAATGGAATGATTTGCTCAGAGAGAGAGCTCGGAATTTCAGAAGAACATGATGGAATCATGGTATTAGACCCAGGATTAAAAAATGGTACTAATGTTGCTGATATCTTAGGACCAATGTATGATGCAATTGATATTGATATTACTCCCGACAAAGCGTTTGCATTAAGTCATCGTGGTATTGCTCGAGAACTTGCAGCAAAACTGCAGAAAAAACTTAAAAGCCCACTTAATGCAAAAAGAGTCATTCCCGATTCAAAAGATAGAGTAAAAGTTATCTTAGATAAGAAAGGCGGATGTCCTCGTTATGTTGCAGGAATTGTTAATAATGTAAAAGTAGGACCTTCACCACAATGGTTATCTGATTATTTAAAGTCAGTTGGACAAAAAAGTATTAATAATCTAGTTGATATTTCAAATTTTATGTTACTTGAAATCGGACATCCGACTCATATATTTGATTTAGATAAGCTATCTCAACCAACTATCGAGGTAAAATGGGCAAAAAAAGGAGAAAAATTTGCTGCTCTTGATGACGAATCGTATGTACTAGATTCTGATCATTTGATTATTACTGATTCTGTTAATACTGTTGCTTTAGCGGGAATTATTGGCGGGAAAGATAGTGCCGTTTCGGATACGACAACCAATGTATTGATTGAAAGTGCTTATTTTGATCCTGTTGTCGTCAGAAAAGGATCAAAAAAATTAAATCTATTATCAGAAGCTTCTAGAAGATTTGAACGAGGAGCAGATCCAGATGCTACCTTGGATGCATTTTATATGATTGTTAGACTGATGGAAGAGGTTGCTGGAGGAGAATTAGGGTCTATTGTAACAGACCAATGTACGTTTGATTTAAAACCACGTAAGATAACACTCTCACATAGAAAATTATCAAAATATACTGGATTTAATATTCCTAACAAGAAAGTGGAACATATTCTTTCTGGATTACACATTGATTGTCAAACTAGGGGAGAGAGCGTTATTCCTATGGATGTGGCGAAGATTCTTTCAAACTCGAATAAACTAGAGTCTATGAGAATAAGAACGGAATTTAGACCCTTTATGCGCAATATTGTGGATCATCTACAAGTTATTGGTGAGATTACAAGGAAAAAAGCAAGTGGTTATCGTCATGATATTAGGTTTGGGTCAAAAGAAACTTTATCAGAATTAGCCAAAGTACTTAAGAAAAATCATTCTGATAGTCTTCCAAAAGAATTTATTCCTAAGATAGCAGGGAAAAAGACCAATAAAAACGTTGATACACAGAAGTGGATTTGTACGATTCCTTCCTTTAGAGGAGACCTTGTAAATGAAGCTGATTTAATTGAAGAAATATTGCGTTGTTATGGGTATGATAATATTACTCCATCCTACAGTTTTTCTTCTCAAATGCAGTATGCAGAAGACGAAGAACGCCCATTATCTAATTTAAAGAAGTATTTATCTTCTATGGGATTTCAACAATGTTATAATAATTCTCTTGAAGAAGGAGATAGTATAGCAAGATTTGGAGTAGAATCTCTATCTGTTATGAACCCTTCTTCTGATAGAATGAATGTTTTACGAACTTCTTTACATCAAGGATTGCTCAAAACACTTGATTTTAATTACAAAAATGGTGCACAAGATATATTAATCTATGAGCAGGGGACGGTATTCGAGAAAAAAGGAGATACCTTGGACGACATTGAGCAAAAAAATGCTTTTTCTTGTCTAGTACATGGTGATTTTGCTGAATCAAATGTTCATTTTAGTCCAATTGAAGGAAATTTCTTCTTATTAAAAGGATTAGCAGAGAATATTTTTAACAATTTATTGAAGATAAAAATAAAATTTATCAAAGAATCACATTCATATTGTGGTACTTTTTATAACATAGTAGATTCTCAGAAGAATTTGGTTGGATCACTAGGTATTATAAACGAAGAATTTTTAAAGGAAATGGATATTTCACACAGGACAGATGTATGTATTATGAATATTAATACAGAAAATTTTAAAGAATGTTTTAATTATAATATTAAAGCAGAAGATATTGTATTATATCCGATAGTAAACAGAGATTTGAATTTTATAATGGATAACAGCATAGAATTAGCGCAAGTATGTACTACAATAAAGAATGTTAATCAATCTTTATTGAAGGAAGTAGTTCCTGTAGATGTGTTTGAATCAAAAGAACTAAAAAATGAAAAAAGCGTGCTGTTCAAGTTGTACTTTCAGAACCCTAAGAAAACACTTGAAGATAATGAAGTAAATTCTATTATTGCTGAGATTATAGATATTGTTTTGAAGAAATTTGATGCTAAATTAAGAGACCAATAAAAGGAAAAATTATGGAAAACAAAGAGCCAAGATTAGTAAAGGTTAGAATTTTTGGACAGGAATATTCAATTAGAGCTACAACTGAAGAGAAATATATCAAAGAAGTAGCAGCTTACGTGGACAAAAAGATGGCTGAAATTCAGAAATCAGTTCCTTCTGGATTAAATGCGTCTAAGATTGCAATTTTAGCGGCCATGAATATTTCTGATGAACTTTTCAACGCTAGAAGAGGAGAATACTCTTTTAAGGGAGAAGTAGAATCAAAAATTGAATCTTTAATTCAACGCATTGACCAAGTTATTTAAGTAAAAAAGGAGAGGTTTAAGTGTCTGATACGATAATTTTATCAGGATTAGAAGCGAGTAATGCATTGTATGATAGTTTGCATACACGGATAGATGCGTTAAAATCAAAGCAAATTACTCCTGGATTGGCAGCTATTCTTGTCGGAGAAAACCCTGCTTCTCAGATCTATATTCGTAACAAAACGAAAAAATTTGATTCGCTTGGGTTAAAATCAGAAATCTATCGTCTTGAAGAAGGGGTATCAGAGGAGGAATTATTAACGTTAATTGATCAGATTAATAATGATGATACATTTCATGGGATTTTGGTACAATTACCACTTCCAGACCATATTAATAGCCAGAAGGTAATCCATGCAATCAATCCAACAAAAGATGTAGATGGATTTCATCCTGAAAATGCTGGATTATTATCGATAGGGACCCCAAGATTTGTTCCATGTACCCCGAAAGGCATCATGTATATACTAAAACATTTTAATGTTGAATTGCATGGAAAACATGTTGTAGTAGTAGGAAGAAGTAATATTGTTGGGAGGCCAGTATCTGTACTTTCAAGTCTTAAATCATTAGGGAATGCAACAGTAACAATATGTCATAGCGGAACTAGCGACCTAAGACAATTTACAACCCAAGGAGATATTGTTGTGGCTGCAATGGGTTCACCAGAATTTTTAGACGCTTCTTTCATTAAAGAAGGAGCTTGTTTAGTAGATGTTGGAATTAATCGTATAGAACGTGATGGAAAATCAATCATTGTTGGAGATGTTAACCAGGCAAGTGTGATGGGGAAAGCAAGTGCATTAACTCCCGTACCAAAAGGAGTTGGTCCAATGACAATAGCGATGTTAGTAGAAAACACCGTTTTATCCGCGGAACTGTCTTTAACCTAAAGGAAAAATTATGAGGAAACTTTTTATATTTTTATTATTATTTTTTATCGGATGTACGGGGACAAACGTCAGTGATGACGAGGTCAAAAGAGCCAATCAATTCTATGAATCTATCTTTTTGGATCAAGTACAAGATAGTCCTGAATTTCAGACACGTTTAGGGTATAAATCCAATTATGATCAATGGGATGATATTACTTGGGAAGAACGTAGAAGAAAGATAAGAAAAGCCATGTCTAACCTACAATATCTGCACGATAATATTGATTATGACAAATTGGATGAAGCTGCCAAAATTAGTTATCGATTGATTGAAAGAAGATTTGAAAGACAAATCGAATCTAGTGACTATATTTTTAATTCATATCCAATCACACACCGAGGAGGAAAACACTCTTCGATTCCATCTTTCTTGATTAATTATCACAAAGTTGATGATGAAGATGACGTCAAAGATTATTTGCAACGATTACGCAATATTGAACCATTGATGGACGATTTAATTAAAGAGTTAGAATTAAGAGAAGATTTAAATATTCTTGCTCCAAAATTTGTGTATCCGCAAGCAATTAAAGTATCTCAAAATATTATTTCTGGGTATCCGTTCGAAGACGTCAGAAAGAGAAATGTTATCTTTAATGATTTTAGTAGAAAACTTGATAAACTAGATCTATCTAGTCCTGTTAAAACCCGTTACTTAAGTGAGGCAGAAGCCATTCTTGTAACGATTGTAAATAGTTCTTATCGAAAATTAATTGATTTTCTTTCGATACAAGAAACAAAAGCAACTGATAATTTTGGGGTATGGAAATACACCAATGGAGCAGAATATTACCAATTCCAACTCGATGGGTTTACAACACTTGGGTTAACCCCTGAGCAGGTACATGCAACCGGATTACAAGAAGTAGAACGTATTCATCAGGAAATCTATGGCATTATGGAAGAAACCCAATTTGAAGGAACATTACAAGACTTCTTTGAATTTATGCGCACTGATCCACAATTTTACTATCCAGACAATCAAAAAGGACGTGATGCATACCTGAACCAGGTAAATGTGGTGATGGACACATTAACCGCTAATATTGATCAATTATTCAATGGATTGCCGAGCATTCCATTTATTGTAAAGGCAGTAGAGCCATATCGTGAAGAATCTGCTGGCATTGCATTCTATCAACGCGGAAAAGCAGATGGAAGTAGACCAGGGATTTATTATGCTAATTTGTATACCATGCAGGATATGCCAATATATAAACTAGAGAATTTAGCATACCACGAGGCAATTCCAGGGCATCATATGCAAATTTCAATTGCCTTAGAAACCAAAGGTATGCCTAGTTTTAGAAAATATGGTGGATATAGTGTATATAGCGAAGGATGGGCATTGTATTCAGAAACCCTTCCAAAAGAAGTAGGATTATATAAAGATCCTTATTCTGATTTTGGACGACTATCTGGAGAATTATGGAGAGCGTGTCGTTTGGTAGTAGATACTGGAATCCATCACTATCGTTGGACACGAGAAGAAGGGATTGAATATTATCGTAGCAATACCGCTAATCCAGAAGGAGAATGCGTAAAAATGGTAGAACGTCATATTGTATGGCCAGGGCAAGCGGTGTCTTATAAAATTGGAATGTTAAAAATTCAAGAATTACGTGAATATGCTGAAACAGCATTAGGAGAAAAATTTTCTCTACAAGATTTTCATGACATTGTATTAAAAAATGGTGCTATGACAATGGATATACTACACGATGTGGTATATCAATGGGTAGAAAACCAGTAAGAAATGATTATTATTAAAACCACTTCTGATAGCCATAAGGCTATCAAGTTGATAGCAAATACATTGCTTAATAAACGATATGCGGCGTGTGTTAATATTCTTCCACGCATTCGTTCTAAGTATATTTGGGAAGGACGTATTGTTGAATCACGAGAAAGTGTACTATTGATTAAAACGGTAGCAAAAATGGAAAAGAAAGTGTATACCACAATTAAAAAATTACATAATTATGATGTACCAGAAATTACTACAATTGAAACAAGCAATGTTGATGCAGATTATTTAAATTGGATTGACGAATCGCTTAAGACAGGAAAATAACAATGAACGATAATAATTATAAAGAATCTACATGGTATAAAATTGAGAGATTTTTTGATCGACACAATCATCTGATGGAGTTTATCAGAACACTATTAGCATTACTTGTGTTGACTCTACAGCTCTACATTATTTGGAGGTTAAATGCCTAATAAGAAATTAGAACTATTGCTTGCATTTTTAGCAATGGTAGCAGGAGTAACATTTTTAGCATATACCATAAATGATGTTTTTTTCACCGAAGATGATGGGGTGGAGATGATTACCATTGATGGAGGCCATCAAGTCTGGACACAGAAAGTAGGAGATAATCCATCTGTGAAGATACTGTTACTTCATGGGGGACCAGGTGCTACTCATGAATATTTCAAGATTTTTGATGACTATTTCCCAAATGAAGGCATTGAATACTATTATTATGATCAATTAGGGTCTACGAATAGCGACCCAGCAAACGACCCAAGCTTATGGACTATAGAACGCTTTGTAGAAGAAGTAGAGACAGTCAGAAAAGCATTAAACCTAGACAAATCAAATTTTTATGTTTTAGGGCATTCATGGGGCGGTATCCTTGGGATGGAATATGCCCTCAAATATCAAGACAATATGAAAGGATTAATCGTATCTAATATGATGGCAAGTATTCCTGCATATAACAAGTATGCTGATGAAGTATTGGGTCCACAAATGCCACCAGAAGTGTTGGCAGAAATTCAAGCATTCGAAGCAGCAAAAGACTTTACAAATCCTCGTTATATGGAATTATTATTACCACACCATTATCAAACACATATGTTGCGAATTCCTCTCGAAGAATGGCCAGATGAAGTCAATAATGCATTCGCAAATATTAACCAAGATATGTATGTCGCGATGCAGGGACCGAGTGAATTTGGAGCGTCTGGATTGCTAGAATTTTGGGATATTACAGACAAGCTATCTACTATTACCATTCCAACATTAGTTATTGCAGGAACCCATGATACCATGGATCCAAAACATAAAGAATGGATGGCAAATGAATTTCCTAATGGAGAATATCTTTTGTGTCCAGATGGAAGTCATATGGCCATGTGGGATGATACCGACACTTATATCAATGGTGTGTTTAATTTTATAAATAAAGTAGAAGGAAACTAAATGAAATTAGAACATCTAACTGAAGGAAAAATTTTGAAGTATCTTGTCATGTTTTTTATGGGATTGGTACTAGTCACTGTTTTGGTGGTTTTTGTTATTAAATCTCCAAAACAAATCATGGATGAATTGGTACGAAAAGGAGTGGAAGAACTATTGGTAGTGGAAGAAGACCCTAAAGATGTGATGCGAGTCATTTTTAATGGTACAGGAACTCCACTAGCAGCACAATTTGCATCCCAAAGTACGGTTATTGCCATCAATGATAATATATATGTTTTCGATGTTGGACCACGTTCGAATGCAAATCTTGTTATGAATATGACCTTAGAACCTGCCTTTGTTAAAGCCGTATTTATCAGCCATACCCATTCTGATCATGTAGGAGATTTAGGGCAATTGAATTTAGCATCTTGGGTACGTGGAAGAGAGGGACCATTACAAGTGTATGGAACTGAAACAGTACAAGATTTGGTTGATGGATATAATTTAGCATATGCACCAGATCGAATGCACCGTGTTGCCCATCATGGAGCAGATTTGATTGATCCAGAAGTAGGATTGATGGAAGCCAATATTTTTAATACGGATGACGGGGAAGTATTAGTGTATAAAGATGATCAAATTGAAGTATCTGCATTCTATGTACCGCATGATCCAGTTACAGGAGCAGTAGGATATCGTATTACATGCCAAGATCGTTCAGTGATTATTTCAGGTGACACGGCGTTAATGGATGATTATAGTTACGCCAATGGAGCAGATTTACTGATTCATGAAGGAATTTTCCACCAAGTAAACACCCGTATTGCTAGAATTGCAGAAAGAGTTGGAAAACTCCGTATGATGCAAATATTTGACCATATTAATCATTACCATACCAATATGATTGATTATGAAGGAGAACCTGGATTATTAAGCCGTATGGAAGGGATTGACATTGATATGTTGGTCTTAACCCATATTATTCCTACAAGAGACAATTTCTTAGTCAAACGCAAACTCAAAGAATTTATTTCTAAATCTCCAGTAGAAACGATTGTGGTACAAGACAATGATGAAATTCATCTTCCATTAGGATCAGATGAGATCCTTATTAAATAAAAGGAAAATGCAATGAATATAGAACATTTAACTAACTATAGATATTTAGCTTTAGGCTTGATGCGAATAATACTTGTTGTCATTTTTATGGGTGCAGGATATGGAAAATTTCCAATGGTAGCTGGAGAAGGGTTGGCAACATTTCTACCGTTATTGATTGCTTGGCTTGTCGTTATTTTTGAATTCTTTGGAGGCCTTTTTTTACTTCTAGGAATTAAATACGAAGATTTAACCCGTATTGGCGCTGCAATGATTGCTGTTATTATGGTGGGAGCAGCTTACTATCATTATTGTGTATGGGGAGATCCATTTTTTTCTAAGGATGTAATGTATCCATTATCCTTATTGGCAATGTCAATTTTTTTCATGACCAATGGAAACGACGCATAAGAGATGAGCATTATCAATAGTTTAGAGTGGCGTTATGCTACGAAAAAATTTGACCCGAATAGAAAGGTAAGTAATCA
>CAZSGU010000006.1:0-36622 GCA_964606555.1 uncultured bacterium
TTCTGGAAATACAGAAGAAACTCTATCATATTATCATTCTGTAAAAGAACTTACCGATAATATTTTTGGAATAACATCAGGAGGAGAACTTTTAGAAACTTTAAACAATGATAACAAGGATTACTATATTCTTCCAGAGGGATATCCTCCAAGATCTGCAACAGGTTATACACTAACAGTTCTAATTAGATTATTAGATAGTAGTTTACTTAAAGATATTAATATTGATTTACTTCAGAATTATTCCGATCAATTATCTTTGGAAGAAAGCACAGCACATATCTTAGCAAAGAAAATATATTCTACCATTCCAATTATTGTCACAGAAGAAAACACAACATCTGTTGGTTTTAGACTGAAGTCGCAGTTGAATGAAAATAGTAAAATGTTATCTTATAATATTACACTTCCAGAAATGAATCATAATGAAATTGTAGGATGGCAGGGTAAAGAAATTGACAAAAATGCATTTTCTTTAGTTTGGATTGATATTAGATATCATAAAAATGTTAAAAGAATGAACATTACAAACAATATTTTAAAAGATAGAGTTGTTTCTAATCATCATATTGATGTTCCATCAGAAATAGCTTCTCATCATCTCGCTTCGTGTCTCTATTTAGTTAATTATGTTGATTGGTTAAGTTGTTGGTGTGCTAATCTTCATGATGTGGATATTATGAACATTGATAATATTGATACTTTAAAAAAATCTATAACCGTCGAATAGATTTAGAATTTCTTAAATATTAACACAGAATTATGTCCCCCAAATCCAAAAGAATTACTCATTGCAATATTAATGTCTTTTTTCACATGCTTATTTGGGACATAGTTTAAATCACATTCAGGATCAGGAGTGTTATAATTGATGGTAGGAGGGATAATTCCTTGATTTAATGCATGAATACATGCGATTGCTTCAATAGCGCCCGCAGCACCCAACAAATGACCTGTCATCGATTTTGTTGAGCTGACTAGTAATTGTTCTGCATGATTTCCAAAGGCTTGTTTAATTGCTTGAGTTTCTAACATATCATTATAATATGTAGAAGTACCGTGAGCATTAATATAGTCGATATCAGCAGGATTAAGATTGCTATTTTCTAACGCAAGATTAATTGCTTTTGTTGCGCTTGTGCTATCATTGTCTGGCTGGGTAACATGATAGGCGTCATTTGTACATCCGTATCCTACAATTTCACCTAAAATAGTTGCATTTCTTTTTTCTGCATGCTCTAAAGATTCCAATACTAAGATTCCTGCACCTTCAGATAGTATAAATCCATCTCTATTTTTATCAAATGGTTTAGATGCCTCAGTTGGATTATCATTGTGTGTAGACAAAGCTTTCATATTAGCAAACCCTGAAAGAGTTAATGGAGTAATTCCCGCTTCACATCCACCAGAAATGACTACATTGGTCTGTCCAGATTGAATAAGTTGATATGCCATTCCAATGGCATCGGTTGCTGATGAACATGCAGTGGTAACTGCATAGTTTGGTCCATGGAATCCATATTTTATAGCAATTTGACTTCCAGCAATATTGGCTATCATTTTTGGAATAAATTGTGGTGATACTCCACGTTGTCCTCGATTCTCAACTCTTGAATGTTGTTCTTCAAGAGTATGCATACCGCCAACACCAACACCAAGAATTACACCAGCTTCTGAAGAATCAATTCCTGATTGTTTGATTGCTTCTTCAGCTGCAACGAGTGCAAACATAGTATACCGATCGAGCTTTCTTTCTTGTTTACGGTCAAAAAATTCAGAAGGATTAAAATCAGAAATTTCTCCAGCAATTTTTACACTTAAATTTTCTGTATCAAATTGTTTTATTAATCTAATTCCAGATACGCCACCAATTAAATTATCCCACAAGGATTGTGATGAAAGACCTAACGGAGAAATGCTACCTTCCCCAGTAATGACAACTCTATTTTCCAAGATTAGTTAGTGTGTTTATCGATATAGTCTATTGCTGCACCAACAGTAGTAATTGTTTCTGCATCTTCATCAGGAATTTCTATATCAAATTCTTCTTCAAATTCCATAATTAATTCGACGATATCTAGTGAATCTGCACCTAAGTCATCAAGAAAATTTGCTTCAGGTACAACTCTTGATTCCTCAACGCCTAACTTATCAACAACTATATTTTTTACTTTATCATTTGATGACATATTCTAACTCCTAATTAGTTTAATGACATTCCACCATCAATATAAAATGTTTGACCAGTAATATAACTCGCTTCATCAGAACATAAAAACAAAATCATTTTACTAATATCTTCTGGTTTTCCAAATTTTTTTAATGGAATTCTTTGCAAATAGCTTTTCTTTACTGTATCACTCAAATCAGAGATCATATCAGTCTCAATAATTCCTGGAGCGATACAATTTACAGTTATATTGCGTTTTCCCACTTCTTTTGCAAGGGATTTTGTAAATGCTAATAATCCGCCTTTAGAAGCAGAATAATTGCTTTGTCCTTTATTGCCATCAGTTCCTGAAATAGACGATATATTAATTATCCTACCTTTTTTATTTTTCACCATATTTTTCAATAATATTTTTGTTAAATAAAAAGGTCCATTCAGGTTGACATCTAATACTTTTTTCCATTCTTCTGTTTGCATTCTTAACAGAATATTATCCATATGAATTCCAGCATTATTAACTAAAATATCAATGTTGCTAGAATGTTCTGTGACAAAAGTATATAAATCTTCAATAGATTTTTCATCTGATATATCACAGCAAAAAGGAATGATATTGTTTATATCTCTAATTGTATCTAGTGATTTTTCAGAAGTTGCAACACCAATTACTTGCATTCCATTGTCTGCTAAAGTTGTTGCAATTTCCTTCCCAATACCCCTGGATGCTCCTGTTACAACAGCAGTTTTATTTGAATATTTAAACATTTGACAATTATTTAGTATCATTATAAGAATTAAAACTAGAGATATGAAATGATTCATTTATTTTTTTTATTAATCCAGTTAAAACTTTCTTTGGGCCTATCTCAATGAAATTATTATTAATGTTTCCAAGTTGTTTAACGCTTTTAAGCCAGAGTACCGTATTATCAATTTGTTCAATTAAAGCATGTTTTATTTCATCAGTATTTGTTCTCTCTTTTGCATCATAATTTGAAACGATAGGGCAGTGAGGAGTTTGAAATATTTTTTCTGAAATAATATTTTTTAATTTTGGTTTTGCTTCGGACATTAATTTTGAATGGAATGCACCACTTACATTTAATGGAATAATACGTTTTGCTCCTAAAGATTTTAATTCATTAGAAATTTCCTCAACAGATATATCTGATCCAGAAATAACAATTTGTTGATCAGAATTAATGTTAGCAACTTGTGTATCACTATTATTGCATATTTGAGAGATTGTTTCTTTGCTAAGACCCATTACCGCACTCATCTTACCTTTATTACTGGTTTCGCATTGATGCATTGCCTGTGCACGTGTTTTAACAATTTCTAATCCATCTTCGAAACTATATGTTCCATTTGCATATAACGCTGAAAATTCACCTAAACTATGTCCAGCAACTGCAACAGGGTTGTATTTACTCTCTCTTACAATATCAAATAAAATACATGAATGTATATAAATTGCTACTTGGGCATTAATTGTTTTTTTTAGAACAGGTTCATTATTATCAAACATAATTTGAGATATTTTATAACCTAACACTGAATCAGCTAAATCAATTTTTGACTTTGCTATTGAAGAGTGTTTATAGAGATTTATTCCCATGCCAGGACGGTGTGAACCTTGTCCTGAAAAAATAAAACAACAATCCATTATTCTTGATCGACAGGTTTTCCTTTATAATAAAGAATTCCGTCATGATAATATGCATGATGAGGCAAGTGTTCTTCACCTGTATTCTTACACTTGACAGTATGTACTAGTGAAGACTTATAATGAGTTCTTCTCTTTTTTGACCTCGTTTTTGATTGTCTCTTTTTTGGTAACATTTTTTTCCTTAATCAGCGCCAATATAAACAAATAAATGTTTGAATTAAAATAATTTTTATAATTCTACTTGATTAACCCAACAGTCATATCCTAGTTTTTCTTTGATAATATCTGCTGTTTTAGAAGCATCTTCCCTAGAAGAGAAATTTCCATAACGGATTCTATATCTTGCATCTGGATTGGTATCATTTTTTTGAATAAATGCATCGAAGCCAATTTCATTGAGTTTCTTAACTACATCAATCGCTTCAGGAAAATTTTTTCTTGCAGCAACTTGTATAATGAAATATATATTATCATCTTTATCTACTATATTTGATTCTACATTTTGAGGTGTCTTATCTTCTTCTAAAGTAATATCAAGCCATGCATCGCTAGATTCTTGTGCATAGCATATAGTTATCAGAAGTAGTAGTGTAATGTATTTAGTCATTGAAGAAGAAGTTTATTTCTTTTATTGCGTTTTCATTGCTATCTGAACCATGCGTAGCATTCATAGATACATCCGTTCCATATTTATTTCTTATAGTTCCAATTTCAGCTTTTTGTGAATCTGTTGCTCCCATGAGCTTTCGCCATTCTTCTACAGCATTTTCTTTTTCTAATATCATAACATGACATTCATGTGATGTCATAAACTCTACTAATTCATCAAAAAATGGTTTTTCTTTATGAATATCATAAAAAGAACATGCCTGTTTATCTGTAAGCAACAATGTTTTTTCTTTTAGAATACTAAATCCATTGTCTATAATGTCTTTTCTGATATTATTCATATTATCTTTTTTCATTGCATCTGGTTTTATAATTGCTAGTGTTTGATTCATTGATTATCCTATTATTCTTTTCATAGTACTTCCAATTTCTGATACGGTATTCGAAATTGTAACCCCACATTCTTTCAATATAGTAATTTTTGCTTCAGCAGTTTCTGATCCTTCTGATATAATAGCACCTGCGTGACCCATTCTTTTTCCTTTTGGAGCTGTTTGACCAGCAATAAAGGAAACAACTGGTTTATTCACGTTATCTTTTATCCATTTTGCAGCTTCATTTTCCATATTACCACCTATTTCTCCAATCATAACAATTCCTTTTGTTTCTTCATCTGCATCAAAGTGTTTTAGAATATCAATCATACTTGAACCAATTACTGAATCACCACCAATTCCTACTGCTGTTGTTAATCCAAGTCCTATATTAACAACTTGGTCGATAGCTTCATATGTTAATGTTCCAGATCGGGATAAAATTCCTATGGATCCTTTTTTACAGATAAAACCAGGAGTAATACCAATTTTTGATTCTTCTGCAGTAATAATACCTGGACAATTTGGTCCTATTAGTATACTAGAAGATTTATTAAGCATATTTTTTACCTGAATCATATCTCTAACAGGTATCCCTTCAGAAATGCATACTATTAATTTGATATTTTGTTCGATGGCTTCAATTATTGCATCTGCTGCAAATCTTGGAGGAACAAAAATAGTAGTGGCATGAATATCAAATTGTTTTTTTGCATCTTTAATTGAGTTAAAAACAGGTAATTGATTATTTGTAACTACTTGTCCGCCTTTTCCTGGAGTAACTCCACACACTACTTTCGCATTGTAGTTAAGCATTTGTTCAGTATGAAAGAGGCCTTCAGATCCAGTAATTCCTTGTACCAAAATATTTGTATTTTTATCTAAAAGTATTGACATTACACAGCCTCCACTGCTTTTTTAGCAGCTTCGTTTATTGTTTCAGCGCTAATTATATTAATACCAGAATCATCAAGTATTTTTTTAGCCAAATCAGCATTTGTTCCTTGAAGTCTTACAACAACGGAAGCATCCAAATCTAATTCTTTAACAGCCTGAATGACTCCATTTGCAACTCTATCACATCGTACAATTCCACCAAAGATATTAATTAGAATCGATTTTACATTATGATCAGATAAAATAATCTTAAATCCATTTTTAATAGTCTCTACATTAGCAGCACCACCAACATCTAAGAAATTTGCTGGTTCACCTCCATAATGTTTTATTATATCCATAGTTGCCATAGCTAATCCGGCACCATTAACCATACATCCTACATTGCCATCAAGTTTAATATAATTTAGTCCATATTCAGACGCTTTCAGTTCTAGCGGATTTTCTTCTGATTTATCTCGGTATGATTTGATTTCAGGATGTCTAAAAAGAGCATTAGAGTCAATATTTACTTTAGCATCCAGTGCAATAACATCGTCATCTGTAGTAATAACAAGTGGATTAATTTCTAACAAAGAACAATCTGATTCATAATAACATCTATATAGTTTTCTAAAGATGTCTTCAATTTGGTTTTGATGTTTTTCTAATGAAAGTTTTGAAATAATCTCATTAATTCCATTTAAAAGAGAATTTTCTGAGTCATTAATCCAAGCCTTAATAATTTTTTCTGGTGAATTGTTGGCAACTTCTTCGATATCAACACCGCCTTCATCTGATACAATCAATACATCACAATTTTTTGAACGATCAAATGTGATAGCAAAATAATATTCTTTTTTAATATCCAAAGCTTCAGTAATAAGTATTTTATTTACTTTTTTACCTTCAGGACCGGTTTGATGTGTAATGAGATTCATTCCGAAAATACTATTAGCTGCATTTTGAGCATCTTTATAAGTTGCACAATATTTTACACCACCACCTTTGCCTCTTCCTCCAGCATGAATTTGTGCTTTAACAATTACTGCTTCAGTGTCAAAGTTTTCTTGAACTCTTTTGATAGTAGAATTGATATCTGATTTGTTATCTAGAGGGTAACCTCTTTGAATCGGAATATCAAATTTTTCTAGAATTTCTTTTGCTTGATATTCATGAATCTTCATGTTCGTCCATGAATGGGTATTGATATTTTACTGGAGGTTCAAACGTTTCTTTGATAGTTCTTGGTGAAGTCCATCTTAATAGATTTAGCATTGATCCAGCTTTGTCATTTGTACCAGATGCTCTGCTTCCTCCAAATGGTTGTTGACCAACAACTGCACCTGTTGGTTTATCATTGATATAGAAATTGCCAGCTGCAAATCTCAGTGTTGATTTTACCTCTTCAGCAATAGCTTTGTCTTCTGAGAAAACACATCCCGTTAATGCGTAAGGGGAAGTATTATCAATAAGATCTAATGTTTCTGACCATTTACTATTGTCGTAAACATAAATTGTAAGCACCGGTCCAAAAATTTCTTCTTCTAAAGTTTTAAAGTGAGGATTCGTTGTTACAATAACAGTAGGTTGAATAAAATATCCTTTTGATTTATCATATGTGCCTCCACATAAAACATCACAATCATCTGCATCATTAGCAAAATCAACATAAGAAGCAATTTTATCAAAAGCATTTTCATCGATTACAGCATTAACAAAGTTTTTTAAATCTTCAGGCGGTCCAACGTCAATGGTTGCAACTTCTGTAACTAGTTTTTCTTTAATTTCATCCCATTGATTTTTAGGAAGATAGGCCCTAGACATTGCTGAACATTTTTGTCCTTGATATTCAAATGCTCCTCTAATCATTCCAGTTACTAAAGCATCAATATTTGCAGATTCATGTGCTATACAAAAATCTTTTCCACCTGTTTCACCAACAAGTTTAGGATAGTTTTTATAATTTTCTATATTATTAGATACTGTTTTCCATATTGATCTAAATGTTTCTGTAGATCCAGTAAAATGAATACCAGCCAGGTCTCTATGATTTAAAACTTCGTTTCCAATTTCTGCTCCAGATCCTGGAAGAAAATTAATAACTCCATCAGGAAGTCCAGCTTCTTTATAAAGTTTCATAATATAATAAGATGAATAAATAGCACTACTTGCTGGTTTCCATATTGCTGTATTCCCAAGTAAAGCAGGTGCAGCGGCAAGATTTCCACCAATACTAAAGAAATTAAATGGAGCTATTGCAAATACAAATCCTTCAAGAGGTCTAAATTCTAATGAATTATCCATTTCAGGAGGGGAGAATGGTTGAAAAACTCCATGCATTTTATAAGCGTATTCTATATTAAAATTCAAAAAATCAATTAATTCGCATGATGCATCGATTTCTGCTTGGAAAATACTTTTTCCAATATCTAACATTGCTGCTGCATTGATTTTATATCTGTAAGGTCCGGCTATTAAATCTGCAACTTTTCTGAAAATTGATGCTCTGTATTCTAGGGATGTAGTAGACCATGATTTCCAAGCTTCCATTGATGATTCAATAGTCATTTTTATTTCTTTTTCACCAGCTTGATGGCTTTGACCAAGGATATGATTATGATCATGTGGTTTGACACATTTCTTTGTATTTCCTGTGAAGTGTTCTTTCCCATGAATAATAACAGGAATCTCAACTTGTCTACTTGATTGTCGTTCTAATTCTTTTAATAGCTCTTCTCTATGCTTTGAACCTGGTTCAAAATCGAGTATTGGTTCATTAATTGCTTTAAAATTTTTGTCCATAATTTCCCTTATTATTTTTTCCTTTGTTTTTAGTGCCTAATATTAGATAAAATATCTTTCATTTCAGAATAATTCTTTACTAAAACCAATTTTTTTCGCAATGATGATGCATCTTTAAATCCTTTAAAGTACCAACCAAAATGTTTTCGCATATTATTTGTTCCAATGACTTCGCCATGAGTCTGTACAAGTAAATCTAAATGTTTTTGACAGACTTCGAACCTTTCTTCCATGCTAATATCTTTTGGATCTTCATTATTCATATATTTTTTTATTTCAGTAAAAAACCAAGGATTTCCTAGGGCAGCTCTACCAATCATAATGCCATCACAATTTGTAGTTCTGAACATTCTTTTTATATCATCAATACTACTTACATCACCATTTCCAATGACTGGAATATCAACATTCTCTTTTAATTCTTTTATCAAATCCCAGTTTGCTTTTGCTTTATACATTTGAACTGTAGTTCTTGGGTGCAATGTAATAGCTTTAACTCCAATCTTTTCAAGTTTAATTCCAGCTTCTGTGCTAACTATTTTTTCTGTATTCCATCCAGCTCTCATTTTGACAGTTACTGGAATTTTTGGGACAGCTTCTACGACTGCTTGAGTGATATCTTCCATAAGACATAAATCTTTTAATGCAGCAGATCCAGCTCCTTTCTTAGTTACTTTAGGTACTGGACATCCATAATTAATATCAATAAGATTTGGTTTAAATTTTTCATAGACAACTTTGGCTGCATCTCTCATTACTTCAGGACTATCACCAAATATTTGAATTCCAATCGGCCTTTCGAAATCGGAAAACTGAATCATTTTGAGAGTTTTCTCGTTTTTTCTAATAATGCCATGTGCAGAGACAAATTCTGAATATACTATACCAGCACCGAATTCTTTTGCTATTACTCTAAAAGCATAATCTGTTACTCCAGCCATAGGAGCCAAGAAGAAAGGGAAGTCTATATTAATATTTCCAATTTGTAATTTTTTTTTGAAATGAGTCATAAATGATTTATATTTCCAAACCTTAATAAAATTAAACAAAAAAAGGTTAAAAAATGTCAAGAGTTTGTGAAGTTACAGGTAAGAAAGTGATGTATGGCAACAATGTTAGTCATGCTCATAACAAAACTCGTAGAAAATTCGATGTTAATCTTCAAAAGAAGACTTTTTGGGTTGATAGTTTAAACAAGTCTATTACTTTAAGAGTATCTGCAAAGGGACTAAGAATTATTGATAAAAAAGGTATTGATGTTGTGATTCGAGATTTAGTGTCTCAAGGAAGAAAATTCTAATTATTTTTTCCTTAATTCTTTATTTAGAACGTCAATAATTTTTTTGTGATTTATTTTTCCACCAGAAACTTTCATTATTTTTCCTATAAAATAACCAAGTAATTTTTCTTCTCCATTCCTAAATCTAGAAACTTCGTTTCGATTTTCTTTAAGAACTGATTGTACAATCTCTTTAATGTTGATTTTTTTGGAATCATCAGCATATTTTCCATCTTTGAGAATTGTTTTAAGAGATGATTTAGAGTGGAATAATTTTCTTAAGATATCTTTTCCAGAAGACGCTGTTATTTTTTCCGTATTGACTAAAGATATAATTTCTGATAAATCTTTAGGACTGATTTTCTTGCTATCAAATAATTTATTTTCTTCATTAAATAGTCTGAATAATTCTCCTGTAATCCATTTATTTGCATCTTTGGGATTTGTATTGACTGAAATCATTTTTTCAAAATAGGATGCAATCTCAGCAGTGTTAGATAGAGTCATAGCTTCAATAGATGTAAAATTATAATTTTTTATCCACCTATTTTCTAAGTCAAATGGAAGAAGAGGAAGTGATTTTTTGATTGATTGAATTCTTTTTTGATCAACTTCTACTGGTGGTAAATCAGGGTCAGGAAAGTATCTATAATCATCAGCATTTTCTTTGATTCGCATCACTTCTGCAATATTTTTTTCATTATTCCATGTAAGAGTTGCTTGTTTAACCGATTTTCCAGTCATCAACAATTTATGTTGTCTTTTTATTTCAGACTCAATTGCTTTTTGTACATTTCTAAAAGAATTAATATTTTTAATTTCCGTTTTTATTCCAAGTTTTTTTGAGTTTTTCTTCTTAATAGAAATATTTGCGTCACATCTTAACTTTCCTTGTTCCATTTCAGCATTAGATATAAGAATATAATTAACAACTTGTTTAATTCTTTGGATGAAAGCTCTTGCTTGCTCAGGATGAGACATAACTGGTTCTGTTACAATTTCAATTAAAGGAACACCGCTTCTATTAAAGTCAACTTCGCTTTTATCTTTAGAGAGGTTGTGCGTTAATTTTCCTGCATCTTCTTCAAGATGAGCTCGTGTTAGATCAATATTATATTTCTTATTCTCCCACCAAATTGGGATTGATCCTCCTGTTACAATTGGTTTTTCATATTGTGAAATTTGATATCCCTTGGGAAGATCAGGATAAAAATAGTGTTTTCTAGCAAATGAGAAAGATGAATTAATGTTTCCCTTTACTGCTAAGCCAAATTTGATTGCAAAATCAATTGCTCTTTCATTGATAGTTGGCAAAGCTCCAGGCAATCCAAGAGAGGTAGGACATGTTAATGAATTTTCTGATTTATCATAAGAATACTCACATGAACTAAACATCTTAGAATTGGTCTCCAATTGAACATGAATTTCTAATCCAATAGTAAAATCCCAATCTTTATTTATTTTATTTATACCATTCATGACTGATTTGCTATAAGATTTAATGCAGATCCTGCTTTAAACCATGAAACTTGATTGTTAGAAAGTGTGTGTAAAGTATTGATTGCATGTATTGATCCATCTGGTTTCTTTAGAGATAATTTAATGTTATTTCCTGATTTGAATTCTTTCAAGTTAATAGTCGAAATTAGGTCGAATGCCTCAATTAAATCGTAGTCTGATTCATTCTCAAAGATTAAAGGTATAATCCCTTGTTTTTTAAGGTTAGTTTGTGCAATCCTAGCAAAGCTTTTTGCAAGAATTATTTTACAACCCATAAATCTTGGTTCCATGGCTGCGTGTTCTCTACTAGATCCTTCACCATAATTTTCATCTGCAATAACTATCCAACTAATATTATTTGAATTATAATATTTGGCAACTTCATATATATTTTCTGTCTTTTTGTTGTCTGTATTGATTGCTTCACCGGTAGTTTCTGTAAAAGCATTTAATGCCCCAGAATACATATTCTGTGATATATTTTCTAAATGTCCTCTAAATCTAAGCCATGGTCCAGCTGGAGAAACATGATCTGTTGTACATTTTCCTTTTGTTTTTATAAGTATTCTAAGATCTTCCATTTCTTTATTGTTCCATTTTTCAAAAGGTTTTAATATCTGCAGTCTTTTGCTGTTAGGATTGATAAAAATTTCTTTATTAATTTCTGGGACTTCACAAGGATCAAAATCTAATGTTTTAACTTCTGCAAATCCTTCATTAGGGAGTTCTGAACCTTCTGGTGCTTCAAATATAAATCTCTCATCATTATCAAGCATGATACTATCCGAAATAGGATTAAAATCTAATTTTCCTGCAATTGCTAAAGCTGTAACAATTTCAGGGCTAGCAACAAATGCTTCAGTTGCCGCATTTCCATCATTACGTTTTGCAAAATTTCTATTGAAAGAAGTAATGATTGTATTTTTTTCTCCATCATTCACATCAGATCTTTTCCATTGACCGATACATGGTCCACATGCATTGGCAAGTACTTCTCCACCAAGTTTTTCAAATATTTCTGTATATCCATCACGTTCCATCGTCGCTTTTATTTGATTTGAACCAGGAGTAATATAGAATTGTGATTTAGTTTTTAAACCTTTGTCTAGCGCTTGTTTTGCAACATGAGCTGCTCTTTCAATATCTTCATATGATGAGTTAGTACAACTTCCAATTAATCCAACTTTTAGATTATTTTGATAATTATTTTTTTCAATTGCATTAGACATTTCTGATATTTTTCTTGAAAGATCTGGACTGTAAGGACCAACAATATGTGGTTCTAATTCAGACAGATTAATCTCAATTACTTCATCATAATATTTTTCTGGATTATCAAAAACCTCATCATCAGCTTTTAATTCATCTTTTATTTTTTCTGCTTCTACTGCAATCTCTGATCGCGATGTTGCAACAAGATATTCATACATTTTTTTATCATATGGAAAAATAGAAGTAGTTGCTCCAACTTCTGCTCCCATATTAGTAATTGTTGCCTTTCCAGTACAACTTATGCTTTCTGTTCCTTCACCAAAATACTCAATGATTTTTCCTGTACCACCATCTACTGTCAAAATTCCTGCAAGTTTTAATATTATATCTTTTGGTGAAGTCCAATTGTTTAATTTCCCAGTTAATTTTACTCCAATAATTCCTGGCCAATTTACTTCCCATAAAGAGTCAGTCATTACATCGACTGCATCTGCTCCTCCTACACCAATAGCAATCATTCCTAAACCTCCTGCATTAGGAGTGTGAGAATCTGTTCCAATCATTAATGATCCTGGAAAAGCATAATTTTCTAGAACAATTTGATGTATAATTCCTGCACCAGGTTTCCAGAATCCAATTCCATATTTAGTACATACAGAAACCAGAAAATCATAAACTTCTTTATTTTTAATAATAGCATTGTCTAAATCGTCTTTTGCACCATTTATTGCTGTAATTAAGTGATCGCAATGGACTGTTGTTGGAACAGCTGTAGTTTTCATTCCAGAATTCATGAATTGAAGCAAAGCCATCTGAGCTGTTGCATCTTGCATAGCAACTCTATCTGGCTTAATAGAACAAAATGATTCTGTTCTATTAGGGATAGATTCAAGCGGTTCACTTAAATGGGAAAAAAGAATTTTTTCAGTGTACGTTAAAGGTCGATTAAAAAATTCTCTAGCCTTAGGTATTGAATTAGTATATTTTGAATAAGTTTCAGTTACTGTTTTTAAATCATTCATTTTTACTCAATGAAAATAACTAAATTTACTTAAAAAAAAATGGAAATAATATTAGCATCTAAATCACCAAGAAGACGAAAAATTTTCTCAGAATTAGGATATCATTTTAATATTCATCCTTCTGATATAGATGAGGAGAATAAAAATAAGCTTTTACCTGATGATTATGTGAGAGATATATCTGAAAAGAAAGCTTTTTCTGTTTGGAAAAACAATAGAGATAATGCTATTGTTGCTGGCGATACTATTATTTCTCTAGAGGAGAAAATCATTGGAAAACCAAAATCAATAGAAGAAGCATTTAAGATTATCAAGGAATTATCAAACCAAACACACTATGTAATGAGTGCTCTAAGTTTGGTGGTGAATGGTAAAGTTAATACAATTGTTGATCATTCTTCTGTCACGTTTAAAAAGTTATCAGATAATGATATTAAAAAATATATATCATCTTTCGATATATTAGATAAAGCGGGAGCATATAATATTGAGGAATGTGAACAACTTTTAATTAAAAAGATTGACGGATGTTATCATAATATTGTAGGTTTTCCGTTAAGGAAGTTTAAAAATAGTGAAATAGAGAGAATATTAAAGAAATTATGATTTTTTACTCACATTATAAGAAGATAAGAAGAGAACATAAAATTTCTCTAGAAGATATAAGTCGCAGAACAAAGATTGATGTTAAATATATAAAAGCACTTGAATCTGGAAAGTTTATTGAGATCCCTAGTGTATATTTAAGATTATTTTTCAAAGCTTATATAAAAGAGATTGGTTGTGATGTTGATGAAGCTATTGATAGTCTAGATGATTTTTTAAATAAGAAAAAAGATGGAAGAATTATTGATCCTCAGTATAAACCAGAAAAAAGAGATATTTTTAATATTCAATTATCTGATATACAAAGATCGAATGTTTTAATTGGTTTTATATTTATTATAGTTTTAGTGGCCATTATTACACTGCAAAATAGGCCAACTTCTTCGGTATTTGACAAAGAAGAATCTTTGCGACTAGATCAGAATGATCTAGAATCTCTTTATGAAATTGATTCTGAAGAATCTTTTGCTGAAGACTTAAAGTTTCCTGTAACAATTCGTTTCGAATCATCTGATGAGAATTATATTTATTTTTCTGATGACAATGCTGAACAAGAATATTTTATCTGTGATATTTGTGATCAAGTCAAGTCTGACGTTATTAACGAAAAATGGGATGGAGGGAGTAAAACGATCATAATAGGAAATACTAATGATATTCAATTGATTTTATATTCTAAATCTCAATTTGGATCTCCTGTTGATCTTTCTACTCTCGTTGCAAACAATTTTCCAGTTGTAGTCAATCTAAAATCTGATCCTACGATAGTTTCTGTAATGAAATATATTCCTAGTAGATAAAATATTACCCACTTTCTATTTTTTTATCATTTTGGTCTAATTAAATATCTTTTTCAATAAACTTATTGACTCAGATATGTCTTCTTATTAAGATAGGTGGTGAATTGTGGGTGATTTTCCCTTTTTATTATGAGTAGCCAATATACATTTATAGGAGAATATAATTTTGTAGTTGATTCAAAGAACCGAGTCAATATTCCTTCTCCATTCCGACAACAACTTAAAAAAAGTGATAAGAATACATTTGTTTTAACAAGAGGTATTGATTCATGCATATGGGTATATCCTTTAAGTGAATGGAAAAAAATTGAAATTGAATTAAACCAACTATCTTCCTTGTCCGCTACTAATCGTATTTTTTTAAGAAACCATCTAAGACATGCAAGAATGGCTTCATGCGATGATCAAGGAAGGGTAATCTTATCAAAACAATTAATTAAGTATGCAAAAATTGTTAAAGATTTAACAATTATTGGTGTTCTAAATAAAGTTGAAATTTGGGATAAGAGAACCCTTATCTTCAGCGATAAAAAAACCGTTATTGATGATGATTCTTACGAAGAACTTTCCAAGAAAGTGACTGTCTGATGAATTCTATTCCGACAGAAAATCATGGTCATTTTCCTGTAATGTTGTCGGAAACAATTAATAATCTAAATATTCTAGAGACTGGATTTTATATTGATGGTACTGTTGGTCTCGGTGGACATTCTTATAAAATTTTACAAAATTTAAAAGACGGATTCTTAATTGGTTTTGATAGAGATTCCAATTCAATTAGAATTGCGCGAAACAAATTAAGTGATTTTAAAAATTTTGAATTATTCCATTCAAGCTATAAAGATCTGGAAAATGTTCTTTCTAAGATAGAAATCAATCAAGTGAATGGTATTTTTCTAGATCTTGGTCTTTCTTCTTTTCAATTGGATAGTCCTTCCAGAGGATTTTCATATAGGTATAATTCAAGATTAGATATGAGATTTGATTTAGATAATCAACAAACAGCAGAAGATGTTATTACAAATTCTTCAGAAAGAGAATTAGGGATAATTTTGAAAGAATTTGGAGAAGAAAGAAATGCATTCCGAATCGCAAGAGCTATCAAAGAATCAAAAGAAACAATAAATACTGAATCATTAACAGATATTATAAACAGACTGACTCCTTATAAGTATCGTATCAAGACGCGTGCAAGAGTATTTCAAGCTTTAAGAATTAAAACCAATAATGAATTAGAACATTTAGAGTCATTCCTAGATGTCTTTATAGATTTCCTTGAGCTTAAGGGTAGAATTGTAATTATTAGTTATCATTCTATGGAAGATCGAATGGTTAAAAATAAGTTTAAAGAACTAAGTCGAAATAAGCAGCTTCAGATTTTATCAAAGAAACCATTTATTCCAACTGATGAAGAGATTACATCAAATAAAAGATCAAGAAGCGCAAAAATGAGAGTAGGAGAAAAAATTGGCTAAATCGAAGAAGAAAAAAAGATTAACTATAGCTCAGATTGAAAGAAGAGATAATTACAAGTGGGCAGCGATGTTTTTAATAGTTTTTATAAGTGTTTATATATATCTAGCGAGTTTTCTAGAGATGGACAAGACTCAATCACATATTGATATCCAATTAAAAACATTGAATTTATTGAAAGAAGAATTGGCTTTAACAGCCAATAAAGTTGAAAAAATGAAAAGATCTGACGCACTATCGAAAAAAGCAAAAGCAATTGGTCTTGTTGATAGTAAGCCAGAAACAATCATAATAAATACAAAGTTAAATAATGACTAGAAGCTTTCTAAATTTTAAGAATAGAATACGATTTTTAAGCAGTATGCTATTAATCGTGGGAATACTATTCATTTTTAGACTGTTTGATCTACAGATTGTAAATGCAACTGATAAATTGCAAGGTTTTAGACAAGAATATGTTGAAGGAAAAAGAGGAAATATTTTTGATATAGATGGCGAGGCTCTTACACAGAATTTAACATTTTATGAAATTGGTATTCATCCTGAATATCTAAATAATAAAAAAATACTTCTAAAAGATCTATCAGATTGTACTGGTAAAGATATAGATTATTATGAAACCAAACTTCTTAATACTAATAAATCTTATGTAGTTCTGGAGAAGAAAACAAAGAAAAATTGTCAAAATCTGACAAGAAAATATCCAGAAGTATTAAAAATAGAAAAAGATTATAAGAGATATTATCCGCAACAGGAATTATTTGGTCAGATTGTTGGATTTACAGATACTGATGATAGGGGAATAGAGGGTTTAGAATATCAATATGATAAATATTTGAAGGGTAAATCCACATCAAGAGCATTTAAAATAAACAACAGAGGAAGAAGAATTTCTGATCCAACATTGGATTCTGAAGACCCTGAAGATGGTTCAGATATACATTTAACACTTAACAAGGAATATCAGGCTATTTTAAGAGAAGAACTAATAAATCAAATGGAAAAAACTGAAGCAATTGGTGCTATGGGCATCATTATTGATCCTGAAGATGGTAGAATTTTGTCAATGGTTAGTGTACCTGATTTTAATCCAAATTTTCAGCGAGAATTTGAAGCAAGTTATAAAAAAAATAGAATTGTCTCAGATTTAATTGAACCAGGATCCACATTTAAAATTGTCACTATTGGTGCTGCTTTAGAGGATGGTATTAAACCGCTTCAAGAATATAATGTTGAAGGTCCCTATGATTTCCATGGAATAAAGATGGTAGAAGATTATGAACCTAATACCATATTAACAATGGAAGAAATCTTGATGTACTCAAGTAATATTGGAACGATTAAAATTGCTGAAGAATTAGGAAGAGATCGTATATATAACAAAGCGAAAGAACTTGGTTTTGGTTCAAAAACTGGTTTAAGTCTTTATGGGGAACCCAATGGGACACTTAAAGATACAAAAAAGTGGACCCTTTCTAGTATGCATAGTATTCCAATAGGATATGAAGTTTCTGTCACTCCAATTCATGTGGCAATGGCATATGCATCAATTGCAAATGGAGGTTTTTTATTGAAACCATATCTTATTGATAAAGTTATAAAGAATGATAAGACAACTCTTAACAATAAAAAGAGAGTTAAAAAACGTGTCTTATCACAAAGTAATGCTGAAACTTTAAAAAATATATTATTCAAAACTATCAATATTGGTTCTGGTCAAAAAGCTTATTTAGAAGGTTGGGATATTGTTGGAAAAACAGGTACTGCAAAAAAATTAGAAACAGATGGTAGATATTCGGAATCTAAATTTCTATCAAGCTTTATTGGATTTTTTCCAAAAGATAATCCTCAATTGCTTGCATTGATTATAATAGACGAACCTTCAACTTCGGATAATCAGCACTTTGGAGGAGTTTCAGCAGCACCTGTTTTTAAATCGACAATGAATCGAATTATCAATATTGATTCAAGCATTAAAGTAGATAAAAAAAGAGAGACAAAAAACATAAACGGAAAATTAAAAAGATCAAATCAAGTTTTAATCCAGAAAAATATAGAATTAGTAGTTGTTCCCGATTTAAAAAATAAAAATGTAAGAGAAGCAATACAGATTCTGAAACTACGAGGTATAAAACCTCAGATTACTGGTTCTGGTAGAATAGTATTCCAATCTTTAGAACCTGGAACAAAAGTGCCAAAAAATTCAATTTGTAAGCTAGAAGCCAAAATATGAATCTAAAGAAAAAAAATATTAGCATTATAGGATTAGGTGATAGTGGTTATTGGTCTGCTAAGCTAGCATCGTTGCTTGGGGCTAATGTATTTGTCTCTGATTCAGAAGAAAATATTAATGAAGATTATATCCAAGATTTAACCGATTTAAATATAAAAGTTGAACTTGGGCATCATTCGAAAAGAGTCTTGAATTCAGACTTAATAATCAAATCTCCTGGAGTTCCTAAAGATATAGAGATTTTGCAAGAAGCTAAAAAAAATAATATCCAGATTATTGGTGAAGTTGAATTTGCCTATAGATTTTCTAATCTAGAATTAATTGCTATTACTGGAACTAATGGAAAAACAACTACAGTTAATTGTTTACACAAAATATTATCAAAGAAATTCAATGTTATAAAATCCGGTAATATTGGTATTCCTTTTTCAAAAATTGTTTATGAAGAGAATAAAAATATGATTTCAGAAAATGATTTTTGTATTCTTGAATTATCCAGTTTTCAGACTGAAGATATAGAGAAATTTAAGCCTAAAATAGCGCTTATTTTGAATATTACAGAAGATCATTTGGATCGATATGATAATTTTACGAGTTATTGTAGGTCAAAAATAAATTTACTCAAAAACATGGGTAAAGATGATTTCATCGTATATAATTGTGATGATGAAGTATTATCAAAAGAAATCAATAAAATAAATGTTCCTTGTATAGGTTATTCATTAAATAAAAAGCATAGTCAGTTTTATTTAGAAAATAATAGAATAAAATCTTCTTCTAGTGAAAATTTTCTTTTGATAGATGATTGTAAGTTAAAAGGTGTACATAATATTTCAAATTTCATTGGTATTGCTACTATTGCAAAGAAATTGGATATGAATGATGAATTAATCTTTTCTTCCTTAAAGGAATTTGAAGGTTTAGAGCATAGATTTGAGTTTGTTAAAGAGATTGATGGTATAAGATTTATTAATGATTCTAAAGCAACAAACATTTCATCAGTAGAAGTAGCTATAAAATCTATTGGAAAGAATGTTCTTCTTATAATGGGTGGATTATCAAAAAACTCAGATTTTTCTAAAATTTTACAATATCATAGTGCAATAAAATTAATAATAGCATATGGTATGGCAGCAAAAGATATTACAGCTTCTTTATCTTCTTCGATACATGTAATAGAACAAAATAAGTTCAAAGATGCTGTTGATAATGCTTTTGCTCTAGCAAAAGAAGGAGATTCTGTTTTAATGTCACCTGCATGTGCAAGTTTTGACCAGTTTGATAATTTTGAACATAGAGGTTCTTTTTTTAAAGAGATTGTTAATGGATATACATCATGAAAATTAATATTAAAGAGAAAAAACAAGATAAATGGTTACTTTGGACGGTTGTTTTCCTAATTGCTATTGGTTTGCCAATGCTTCTTATTGCAAGTTCCCCTGAAGTAGGTTATTCATATTTTCTTAGACAGGCCGCAAAACTTGTTCCTGGAGTATTAATACTTATATTCATGTCCTATTTTAATTATAGACATCTCCAAAAGTTGGCTTGGTTTTTAATGGGTACTTCATTTCTGTTGTTATTGTACACAAAACTTCAAGGAGATTTTAGATGGATTTCCATTGGACCAATCTCATTTCAAGTTGCTGACTTTGCCAGATTTTCAGTGATAGTATTTTTAGCTGATTATATTGATAAAAACTATAAAAATATGAATCAATTTCTTACAGGAATTGTTTTTCCAGTTTTTATTGTTGCTCCAATTGCTCTTTTAATATGGAGTCAGCCTGATTTATCTACTGCAATGGTGCTTATGGCTATTGTTTTTTCACTATTATTTGTTGGTGGGACAAGATTAGTACAGTTTTCTACCACAGTTTTATTAGCGGGAAGTTCTTTCTTAATATTTGCTCTTAATAGAGGAAATTATTGGACAGATAGAATAGTTGACTTTGCAAATGGAATTCTAGGCATTGCATCTAGCGATAATTCAGCAACAGTATTCCATGCAACGCAAGCAGAAATTGCACTTAATCAAGGCGGTTTATCGGGAATGCTTGGAGCAGGCACACAAAAATTGGGATATCTACCAGAACAATATTCAGATTTTATTTTTGCAATTGTTGGCGAAGAGCTTGGATTTATAGGTACTACAATTCTCATTATTGCCTATATGATTATTTTTTATCGAGTTATACAGATTGCAAAAAATTCAAATGATATTTTTGGAATAATCTTAACTATCGGTTTTGGATTAAGTATTACTTATTATGCCTTCGTTCATATTGGATATGTTGTAGGCATGCTTCCTGTGACTGGAATTCCTCTTCCTTTTATTAGCCATGGTGGATCGGCTTTAATAATGAATTTATTGATGATAGGGATTCTTTTAAACATTAGTAAAGCTCAACGAAAATTAAATGTTAAAGAATGGAGGCCTCGCATTGGTACGTAAAGTTAATATAGTATTCTGCGGTGGTGGAACAGGAGGTCATTACTATCCGTTGATGGCAATTAAACAAGAACTGGATAAGAAGTTAAAAAATAAAAATATGTATTATATCGGTTCAAAATATGGAATTGAATCACAAAAAATAGTTTCTGAAAATTTAGAAAGTTTATTAATTCCAATTAGAGGATTAAATCGATCCTTTAGTATCAAGAATTTGGTAAATAGTTTTCTCTTATTGTTTGAATTATTCTTTGGTTTTATAAGGGTGTTTATATTTTTTCTAAAAAACAAACCAAATTTAGTTATTGCAACTGGTGGATATTCTTCTTTTTTACCTCTTCAAGTAGCTAGAATATTTAATATTTCATACTTTTTGCACGATCAGAATTCATTTCCTGGTATTGTAACTAGATTATTTGGTAAGAAAGCAAAAATTGTTTTTCTCGGATTTGATAGTGCAAAAACTTATTTAAAAAAATCAAATACTATATTCTCTGGAAATCCATTGCATAGTAAATCCTACAAAGATATATCATTAAATATTGATAATAACAAAAGAGTGCTACTTGTTGTTGGGGGAAGTCAAGGATCAGAATTTTTAAATAATCTTGTTTTGGAGGGAATTAAGAAAAATGTTATTCCAGATATTCATCTTATTTGGCTTGTAGGAAAAAATAACTTTAGTAAATATGAAGAATACAATAATAGTTCAATCAATGTATTATCATTCGTCGAAAATATGCCTTACCTATATGGCATTGCCGATTTGGTTGTATCAAGATCTGGTGCAATGACAGTATCTGAATTATTGCAATTTGAGAAACCTGCAATTTTTGTACCGTTTAGATTCGCTGCAGAAAATCATCAATACTATAATGCTAAGGTTTTAGAGGAAAAATTTGCATCTATTATTATGAGAGAAAAAGATATAACTGGTGAAACATTATTTAAAAAAATTAATGAAATATTTACCAATGAAAAAATTTATTCTTCTATGAAAAAGAATATAAGAGAAATGAACAAGCCAAATTCTTTGAAAATTATTACCGACAATATTTTGGAGCATTTACATGCTAATTAGTGCAAAAAATATCCATTTTATTGGTATTGGAGGTATCGGAATGAGTGGTATTGCAGAATTATTGCATAATCAGAAATTTAATATTACTGGATCTGATTTAAATCAATCTACCAATGTAGATAGACTCCAGAAACTAAATATTGAAATATCAATAGGTCACAAAGCAGAGAATATCAATGGATCTGATATTATAGTTTATTCTGATGCTATTCCAAAAGACAATTGTGAATTAATAGAGGCGAAGAAACAAAATATTATGTGTTATTCTAGAGCAAAAATGATTTCACAGCTTGCAAAATTGAAAACTTCTACGGTTGCGATTTCTGGTACACATGGAAAAACAACAACAACATCAATGATTGGTTCAATATTAAAAGATTCTGAATTGGATCCTACAATTATTGTTGGAGGAGTTGTTAAATCTATCAATACTAATTCAGTATTAGGTGAAGGAGATATTTTTGTAGTTGAAGCTGATGAATACAATAGAAGTCTTCTAGAACTCAATCCTACCATAGCTCTTATTAACAATATTGACTTAGAACATGTAGATTGCTATAAGGATATAGATGATTTAAAAAGAACTTTTCTTGAATTTACAAGTCCTATTCCATTTTATGGGGCTGTGAGTATCTGCAAAGATTCTGAGAATGCTGCCTCATTAATTGATTCAATTGATAAACCAATTTTTACTTATGGAATCAAATCAAAAGATGTTGATTTTAGAGCAGAAGATATTGTACAGGAGAATGGTAAAACTACATTTAACCTAATCACAAAGAATAAAAAATATCCTATATCGATAAATCTTCCCGGTCAATATAATGTATTGAACGCTTTGGGAGCTATTTCAATAGCTACCATAATGAATGTTCCGATAGATAAGATTACTACAAGTCTAAATGGCTTTGATGGGGTAAAAAGAAGATTTGATATTAAAACTCATAGTGAAGAGTTGACAATTATTGATGATTATGGACATCATCCAGTAGAAGTAGAGAGTGTTATAAAAGCAATAAAAGATAATTGGGATAGAAGGTTGGTAGTAGCTTTTCAACCTCATCTTTATTCAAGAACAGCGCAATTTTCCAAAGAATTTGCACAGTCTCTTTTATTGGCTGATTCAGTACTAATAACTGAAATATTTGCATCTAGAGAATCAATGAATGAATCTATTAATTCTGAAAAGATTGTAGAGGAGATGAAAAATTTAGGACACAAGTCGGTTTCTAAGACAACATTAGAAAATTTGATTAATGATATAGAATCAAATTACAAAAAAGGAGACATAATTCTAATGATTGGAGCAGGAAATATATGGCGATATTGTGATCCACTTAAGGATAGACTGATATAATGCAACAATTGAAAGAACATATTATAAATGGTACAAATTCAACAGTTTTAGTTGATGAATTGATGAAAAAACATACAACATATGGCATTGGTGGTCCTGCAGAGATATTCGTTTTACCATCCAATAAAGAAGATTTAATCAAAGTATTCGAAATAAGTAAAGAAGCTAATCAAGAAATTAATGTTATTGGTTCAGGATCTAATTTATTAGTTAGTGACAATGGCATTAAAGGGGTGGTGATTTGTATCAAAGATTGTCTAAAAGGTTTAGAGGTAAACAATAATACAATTTATGCAGAATGTGGAGTGATGTTAGGAAAATTAGTAAGAGAATCCATTAAAAATAATCTAAAAGGTTTAGAGAATCTTGTTGGAGTTCCAGGTACTCTTGGAGGGGCATTAATTATGAATGCTGGTGCATGGGGAGGCGAAGTTTCAGATTGCTTGAAAAGCGTAGAATTGCTTGATACTGATAACCAGCTCGTAACTTTATTAAAATCTGAGATTGATTTTAGTTATAGATCTTCCTCATTTAAAAATGGAAGTATACTTTTATCAGCAATATTTGATCTTACTTTATCAGATGAAAATTTAATAAAAAACCAATCTCAAATAGCTCAATTTGGAAGAAAAGATACACAACCACTGAACTATCGTTCTGCTGGTAGTGTGTTTAAAAATCCTTCAAAAGATAGTCCTGCTGGAATGTTAATTGATAAAGCGGGATTAAAAGGTTTAACTATTGGACAAGCACAAATTTCTGAGAAACATGCAAATTTTTTTGTGAATGTAGGAGATGCAAAAGCAGAAGAGATGTTGGCCTTAATAAAGAAAGCAAAATCTACCGTTAAAGACAAATTTGATATAGAAATGAATTTAGAAGTGAAACTAATGGGTTTTGAAGAGAGAGAGATTGAATCATTATGAGTATTAATAAATACATTAAAAAATCCTATATCGAAATCCCTTTCTTTTTGTTAAGAATGGTAATAGTAATTTTCTTAGCAATCAAATGGGCGGCATTTAATGATATGTTTACTATTAAAAATGTTGAGATTAATGGTATAAATTATTTTGACGAAACCCCATTACTTTCTTATAAAGATCAAATTAATAATCATCATATTATGTTTTTCGATTTAAAATCTTATAAGAATGATATTCAATCTCTAGAGTATATAAAAGATTGCAAGGTTTTCAGAACATTTCCTCAAACAATTAATATTACTATCTATGAAAGAGAGCCTATTGCTATAATAAATGCGGAGGATTTAATTATGTTAGATTCTGACGGTATTTGTTTACCAGTTCAATATTCTAGTATGTCTCTTCCAATATTATCGAATTTTAAAACCAACAAAGAATTGTATCCAAGGGGAGAGAAAACTAAATCTTCCAATGTTCTGAAATCTGTAAATATTATCAGATATTCAAAGGAAAACTTTACCAGTTTGTATGAAGAAATCTCAGAATTTCTTTTTAATGAAGAAAATGAATACGAAATAATTCTTAAAAATGGTAAAACAAAGATTTTGCTTGGATCAGATGAGATTTTTACAAAGCTAGATTATTTAGAAGCTTTTGAAAGCGCTCTTCCTGATGATAAAAACTTTGATATTTATAAATACATAGATCTTAGATATAAAAATCAAATAATAGTTAGAGAAAGAATATGAGCAATTCATTACATATAGCTTTTGATTTAGGTTCTTTTAGTATTAAGGGTGCTGTAGGAAGAGTAAATCAGAACAAAGAATTAGAGATTTTATCTATTCAAACTATTAGAACTGAAAGCATAGAATGTGGAACTATCGTTGATAAGGAAAAATTAAGAAAAGATTTGGAATATTTAATAGATAGACTTGAAAAAGAAGCAAGAATTAACATTAAAGATGTTATGATTTCAATGTCAGGTGAAACTATTAAATCTATTAATTCATTAAGTCGTACCAGCATAAATGATAGTACTGATTCTAAGATAGATGAAGAAATTAAATCAAAACTTTTATCGCAATGTGCTGATATTCAAGTTTCTACAGGCAGACATATCTTACACAAGATTTCTCAAGGATTTATTATAGACGATTCGCCTCTCGTTCGTAATCCTCTTGGGATGCGTGGAAAAATTGTTGAAGCAAGAGCTCACATAATTCATGTTCAAGAATTCAATCTAGCTCAAATTGATGCATGTTTTACTGGAGATTTAGCAATTGATATTGATCCAGTGTTTGATGGTTTAGCATCCTCTTATGGCAATCTTTCAAAAGACAATAAGAAACTTGGAGTTGTGTTTGTAGATATTGGTTCTGATAAGACTAATGTTGTAATCTATAAAGATGAATACCTTATTCACTCAAAGGTAATTCCTATAGGATCTAATTTAGTGACAAAAGATTTAGCGACAAGATTTGATACATCAATTCAACATGCAGAAGAAATAAAAAGAAAACATGTATCTGCACTATCAAAACTTGCTGATGTTGAATCGAATTTTGAGCTACCAATAGAAAACGATGATTTAAAAAGAAAATTTAATAAAAAAGAAGTTTCAGAAATCGCAGAATCAAGGTTTAAAGAAATAATTAATAAAGTGAATGAAGAAATTCAAGCTTCAGGGATAAATAGATTAAAATTTGGATCAGGTATTAAAATTACTGGAGGCGGAGCAAACGTAAAAAACCTTGATTTATTATTTAAGGAACAACTAGAAATAAAATGTGAATATTTACAGTTAAAGAAAATAGTCTTTAAAGAGAATTTAGAGGATAAACGAGAATATGCAACGCTTATTGGTCTATTATTATGGCCAGTATCGCATGTAGCAGACGATAAACCTCTTATTGGTATTAAAAAATCATTTACAGAAAACTTTTCAAATATATGGAGAGGTTTTTTTGAATAAAAAAAGGAGAGAGGAATGTTATTTGAATTTGATGATATAAAAGATCAAAAAGCTAGAATTAAGGTACTAGGAGTCGGTGGTGCTGGAGGAAATGCAGTAAATAGAATGATTACATCAGGAATGGAAGGAGTAGATTTCATTGCGATTAATACTGATGTCCAAGATTTAGATACTAATCATGCTGAGACCAAAATCCAGATTGGGAGAGACTTAACTAAAGGTTTAGGAGCAGGTGCAAAACCAGATATTGGTCGTAAAGCAATGCTAAATGATCAAGAACATGTTCAATCGCTTGTTGCTGGATCTGACCTAGTTTTTGTGACTGCTGGTATGGGAGGTGGTACTGGGACAGGTGCAGCACCTGTTATTGCAAAAGTATGTAAAGACTTAGGAATTCTTACAGTTGGAATTGTAACCTTACCCTTTAATTTTGAAGCACCGAAGAGAATGTCAAGGGCTTTACGAGGAGTTTCTATATTAAGAAATTTTTGTGATACACTAATCATTATTCCTAATGAAAGACTGCTATCAGTTATTGAGAAAAGGACAACTGCAAAAGATTCATTTAAAATGTCTGATTCAATATTATTGCAAGCAGCACAAGGAATATCGGACTTAATTAATCAGAGAGGAGAAATTAATTTAGACTTTGCTGATGTTGATAGTGTAATGCGAGGAATGGGTGATGCAGTGATTGGTTCAGGTATTGCAAGAGGAGAAGAAAGAGCTGTCTTAGCTGCTCAGCAAGCAATATCTAGTCCATTGTTAGATACACAATCAATTAGTGGAGCAAAAGGAGTCATTGTTAATATTACAGCAAATGAAGATATGACTCTGGAAGAACTTTCTACTGCTACAAAAATTATCTATGCAGAAGCAGGAAAAGATGTAGACCTATTCTCTGGGTATGTTCTTGATAAAAATATGGGAGATGAATTAAAAGTAACTGTTATTGCTACAGGCTTTAATTCAAAACCAATTGAACAGATGGAAAAATCACAAGATGTATTAAGAGGTAATTATAATAGAAAAAGTGAAGAAATAATGGAGATTGAAGATACTCCACTATTTAGAGAAAGTAGCTCTAATAATAGTTCAACTTTTAAGAAGAACGAAGAAATTGATTTAGAAGAAGATGAAGATGGACCGACACTTGTGTTCGGAGATGGGCATAATCAAACTCATGAAGCAGATCAAAATCAGAAAGAAAATCAGAAAGATGAATCTGATATACCTGCTTATATGAGAAAACAAAATCAATAAATTGGTTGGCTACCGATAAAAGGGAAAAGAGGCTCCTGGCCAAAATGACTGGGAGCCTCTCCTCTTTAAATTCTTTGCTATATTTATTTTCATCTATAAATTCACTTTCATGAGTAATGTTTGGGAAGATCTTAAAAAGAGTGTATCTGAATGGGGCGTAGTTGCCTCTGAAAAAGCAGAAGAGTTTACTCACAATAGCAGACTGCGTCTTGATATTCTTCAATTAGAAAGAAAACTTTCTAGTTTGTATGTAAAATTGGGACTCTATGTATTTAATAAGACTCAAGATAAAAATGTTCTAAATTTTGTTGGTGACAAACGTTATTTATCACTAATTGATGATATTGTTGTGATTAAAAAAAGAATTAAAGATAAGAAAGATGAAATTAATAATCCTGATAATGAGGCATCTGAACCAATCAATTCAATCGAAGAAGAAGACAAGTAATTATGAATAAGAAAAAATATTTTTCATTCCACTATCTTTCTTCTAATAAATTGCATCAGATTAATTTTTCACTTTTAGATGTTGCCACTTTTCTTACTGTTGTTTGCATGCTATTTATTGGGATTAATTATTATCTTTCTATCGAATTTTCAAGTAATTATTACAAAGGCAAAATAGAAGAAACCAATCAGAAATATTCTGATGTTTCTGAAGAATTATTGAATAAAGTTGCTGAACTTGAAAAAGATTTAGCATTGCTAGAAGAAAAAGATAGCGAAATGAGAACATATGCTGCATTGCCACCATTAGATGAGGATATTAAGAAGATGGGAACAGGTGGATCAGATATTGAAGAAGTAAATAATGAAAGTTCTTCAACGGTATTAGATAAATTAAAAAATACAATAGATTCATTATCATACACTGTGAATTCACAGAAAAATAGTTACAACACTATTTTTAATAAAATTAAATCAAATGAAAAAATGTATCGCCATGTTCCATCTATTATGCCTGTTGAATCTGCATATTTAGGTTCAAATTATGGTTATCGAACTGATCCAATTGATGGAAAAAGAAGAATGCACCGTGGACAAGATTTTGCGGTTAACTTAAATACTCCTGTTATTGCAGCAGGTGATGGAGTTGTAACAAAAGCACAGTATGATTCTGGTTGGGGACGTTATGTTAAGATTGATCATGGTTATGGTTATGAAACAATATATGCCCATCTTTATAAGATTAATGTTAAAAAAGGTCAAAAAGTCAAACGAGGTGATGTGGTAGGAAAATCTGGTAATAGCGGTAGAGCTGCTGGATTTCATCTTCACTACGAAGTACATAAGAATAAAAAAGTAGAGGATCCTAGAAAATACTTTTTTATCGGTTATATCAAATAATATGCACAATTCTGGATTAAAAGTGAAACGCTATGCGCTTGAGAGCTATGGCTGTCAAATGAATATGGCTGATTCAGAGCTTGTCGACGGTATTCTTAAGGATATCGGATTAAAAAAAACACAAAATTTAAATGATGCAGATGCTATTTTTGTCAATACATGTGCAATTAGAGAAAATGCAGAAAAGAAAATCCATTCTCGTTTAGGAAATTTTCACAAACTCAAAAGAGAAAAACCACATTTGATTATTGGCGTTTTAGGATGTATGGCTCAAAACCTTAAGAATGATTTGCTAAAAAATAAGCCTTATGTTGACATTATTCTTGGTCCAGATTCTTATAGAAATCTTCCTAAATTGATGAATCGTCATATGGTGGAACAGAATAGTATTGTTGATACAAAATTATCAAGATATGAAGTTTATGAAGACTTATTCCCAAAGAGAAACAAAGGTGTTAATGCATGGGTTTCAATTATGAGAGGATGTGATAAATTCTGTTCATTTTGTATTGTACCATTCACGAGAGGAAGAGAAAGAAGTAGAAGCGTTGAGAGTATTGTTACTGAAGTGAAAAAAGCAGTTGACCAAGGTTTTGTAGAAATAACTCTGTTAGGTCAGAATGTTAATTCATATAAACACGAAAAAAATTCATTTGCTGATTTACTTCTTTCTGTTTCAGATATTAATGGAGTGAAACGTATTCGTTATACTTCTCCACATCCTCAAGATATTAATGTTGAATTATTAGAAGTAATGGCTTCAAGAAAAAATATTTGTAATTATGTTCATTTTCCTATGCAGTCTGGTTCTAACGAAATTTTAGAACGTATGAACAGAACATACACAAGGGAACATTTTCATCATATGGCTGATACAATAAGAGAAATAATGCCTAATTGTGGATTATCAACTGATATTATTGTTGGTTTTCCTGGTGAGACTGAGAAACATTTTGAGGAAACATTAGATTTAATGGAAAAAATAAAATTTAATTCTGCTTTCACCTTTAAATATTCACCTAGGCCATATACAAAAGCTGAACAATTTACTGATCAAATTGATGAGACAATAAAAAAAGAACGATTAGACAAACTAATTAATGTCCAAAAGAAACATACTTTAGAATTGAATTCAAAGAAGATTGGTAAAATTGAAAATGTATTAATAGAAAAAGAAAGCAAAAAATCATCTAATCACTGGGCTGGAAGAACTGACTCAAATGAGTGGGTGATTTTAGAGAAAAATTCAAGTAAAATTAAAGATATAATTCCAGTAGAAATTGTAGATGCAACAGGAGTAATTTTACATGGAAAAAAAATGGTTGAAGCATAATGTTTAGATTGTTAAAAATTTTATTTTTCTCAGCATTTCTTGCTGGAACTTTCTTTTGGTTTCGAATGAATAGTGACCCCATTACTATTTATTTTTTAAGAGAAAAAGGTATCACAGGTGAAGGATATATAGTAATTGTAGCTCTTATTATGATTGGAATGGTGATAGGATATATCATTTCTTTAAAATCTGTGATTTCTTATCGTTCTGAGATTTCTGGTTTGGTGAAGAAAAATAAAGAGATCTCTGACGAACTTGATAGCTTAAGAAATGTAGCTATCGGTGAAGAATTTAATTTTACTGATAAGGAATAGCTTTTTGGAAATAACGTATTTCCTCCCTCTAATATTAATTGTTCTGATTCTTATTTTTCTAGTGAATAATAGGAAATCAAAACAGTCTACCGATGTTGAAGTCTACAATAAAGCACTAAAAGCTATCATTGATAATAACCATGAGAGAGCCTTCCAAATCTTGAAAGATCTTATTCAAAAAGATTCAAATAATACTGAAGCATATCTATTGCTAGGAAATCTCCTTAGAGATAGAAACATAGATAAAGCAATCAGAATTCATCAAAGTATTATTGTTAGACCTGGATTATCTAAGCAGATGAAAATTCAGATTCATCAAGCTCTTGGATTGGATTATCTAGAAGTTGGTAATATGATTAGAGCAGAAGATGAATTCAAAAAAATCATTGGCTTAGATTCCAAAAATATATGGGCTTTAACAATGCTTAAAAATATTTGCATTGATAATCAATCATGGGATAAAGCATTGGATTTAGAAAAAAAGCTGATTAAACATCAATCAAAATCGAAAAACGAAGAGTCAATGCTAAATTATTTTATTGCAATGGATTACAAAGAAAAAGATAATCAAAAAAGTTATATTAATTTTCTTGAGAAAAGCGTTCTCTCTGAACATGTATACCATGAATCGTATTTAGAACTTGCTAAAGTTTATCAAAAGAAAGGAGATATTGATTTAGCAATAAAAAACCTAATTTCATTTGCAGAGAAAGAGCCAAAGGCAAGTATTGAAACATTTAAAGATATTGAGAATATGTTATTTGAAGAAAATAGGTTTAATGAAATGGAAGAATTATATCAAGGAATACTATCTAATATGTTTCATGAGTATGTATTTAATCGCCTTATCGATATTTACCTTGAAAAAAATGACAAAGATGCCGCAGGGGATCTAATAGAAAAATTTGCAAAACAACATGAAAGCTCTTATATCATTAAATTAAATCGAATAAAACTTGATACAGATGATAATGAATTAAGAAAATCATTATCTGAAGTTTGTCATAGCGTTACTCTTAATGAGAATAAGAATTAAAATGAAAGCAATTTTACTTATTTCTTTGATTACTTTCTGTTACGGTCAGAATGTAGATTCTAGTGTTCTCTATCAAAAAGCAATTAATACTGTTGATGGTGACAAAGCGCTAGAAATATATGAGCAGATTATTCAATTAAATGACAATTCTGATTATTATTGGTTGTCTATTCTAAAAAAAGCTGAATTAAGATATGCTATAGGATCTTATATCCATTCTTCTACGTTACTTAAAGAATTTAATGTAAATGCTCCTAGCCATCTTGTGACAGATATGTCGAAAGAATTACTTTATAAGGCATTGACTGCCGCTGGAGAAATTAAAACAGCAAAAGAATATCAGAAAAAATTAAATAAACCAATTACTAATCAAGAAAAAGTTCAATCTAATAAGATTTGGTTTATTCAATTTGGTGCATTTGAGAGTAGAGAAAATGCTATCACTTTAAAGAATGCATTGAATGAAACAGGAATATCAGATATAACAGTAACACAGGCATTTGATAGAGGAAAAATGACATACTATGTACGTACGAAAGGTTTTAAATCCTATGCATCTGCCAGCAAGAAAGCCAAGCAATTAAGAAGATATGATTCTACGCTCGCTATTATAGGTTATTAATTTATTTGCTAGCAGTTCTGTATAATCCAATAAGAATACATATTAAGATAGCAATTCCAACTATATCAGCAAAAGGTTCTGGGAGGCCATAGTTTGGCCAGTAATTTTTATCAAAAAATAGTGGAACAGCAATTAAGATTGCCATTAATGCCTCTCCTGTGATTAGTCCAGCAGCAAGCAATAGTCCATTATCTTTTCCTTTCTGTGAAGCAATTTTTCCTGCATAATGATTAAGCATTCCACCAATAAAGATTGGGAAAGTTAATTCGATTGGAAGATAAATTCCGATGGCAACTGCTAAGATTGGAACTCTGAAATCTGCGCCTCTTCGAAGCTGGTATTGATCCAATAAGATAATAAGTACTCCAATAACTGCACCAGCATAAATCATTCCCCATTCTAAATCTCCAGCAAATACACCTTTAGCTACATTTGTCATTAAAACAGCTTGTGGAGCCGGTAAGTCAGGTCCACCAATACCATATGCTTCGTGAAGTAATATTAGGACAATTCCCAACGTCATTGCTGAACTTATGACCCCTACAAGTTGCATAAGTTGTTGTTTCCATGGTGTTGCACCTACAATGTTACCAGTTTTTAAATCTTGTAGATTATCTCCTCCAATTGCAGCAGCACAACATACAACAGCTCCAATTAGGATAGCTGCCGCCGCTCCTTCAGACGATTCTGTATTAAAGAATGTGACAATCAATAATGAGCTAAATAAGATTGTAGCAATTGTTACTCCTGATATAGGATTATTAGATGATCCAACCACTCCAGCCATATATGCTGCTACTGCTGAAAACAGAAATCCAAATATACACATAACAATAGATAGTATAATAGCTGCTCCCCAAGATGGGATAATATTAAAATATGTAAACGAAATAGGGATTAGTAAAGCAAGTATGCCAATAAAAACATAATTAATTGGTAGATCTCTTTCTTCAAGTGGAACGCTATCTGAATCTTCTTTTAAAGTTTTTAAACTTAACTGGATACTTTCAACAAGCGGTTTAGCAAGTTGGATGACAGACCAAATACCTCCAACTACCATCGCACCTACTCCTAGATAACGAATCTTTGTATTCCAAATAATACCAGCAGCATCCCATGCTGCTCCTTCATATCCATTGAGATATGAATAAATTGGAATAGCTACTATCCAAGAAATTAATCCACCGGAGAAAGCTAAAATTCCAATATTTCTTCCTACAATATATCCAACACTGATAAGAGAAGGAGATAAGGTAGAACCCATGCCAAAAATTGCACCTTTTATTGCAACTGCACCACCGATTGCACTAGACCAAATACTTAAACCAAGGTCTCCAAATTTAACAATCCCTCCAATCAGTGCAGATAACCCAATCATTTTCAAGCTTTTACTTGATTTCTCTACATCAGATTCATGTCCTGTTTTTAATACAGCAGCTGTTGCAACTCCCTCAGGAAATTTCAATTGTGCTTTTAAAATTAATGCACGTCTTAATGGAACGGTAAATAGTGCTCCAAGCACACCACCTACCATCGCAATTTTAGTTACTTCCCAATAATCTACATTATCCCAGTATCCGATAAGAAGTAAAGCAGGAAGCGTAAAAATAACTCCAGCGGCTAAGGATTCTCCAGCAGATGCTGCAGTTTGTACAATATTGTTTTCTAAAATATTTGAATTCCGAAATAATCGTAAAATTCCCATCGATACAATTGCTGCTGGAATAGATGCAGAAATAGTCATGCCTGCATATAATCCTAAATACGCCATTGCAGCGGAAAGAACGATAGAAAGGATGATGCTTAAAAATATGGCTTTGAGAGTTATCTCATTTTTCATAATATCAACTTACAAATTTTTAATTTTTATAAACAATATGAAAAACAAATTAATTTCGCTAATCACTTTGTTTGGTTTAATGATGATAAACTTTCAAGTCTATCATCAACACGAATTTAATTCAACAGATAAATACATTTGCAATCAAGAATGTGTAGATATTATAAAAAATGAAGATTCACATAATTGTCATTTCTGCAAATTTGGTTTTACTAAGTATATTTCTAATGTTGATAAATTTGTAAATCATGATTCTTTTTCGAATTATTCTTTTTTGAAAAATCTAAATTTTATTTCTTATAAATCTGTTCATACAATTCCTAATAAATCTCCACCTTTAGTATAGCAACCTAATATTCATATTATATTTTTGTTAAACTAATTTTTCTAAGGAGAGAAAAATGAAAAATTTTATTTTATTATTACTAATTATGAGTTTTACATATGCTCAATCAACGATTTCAGGTCTAGTCGTTGATAAAGAAACTAATCTTCCATTAGCTGATGCTAATATATTGATTAAATCAGATAGTTTTGATAGTGGAACATCATCAGGAAATGATGGAAAGTTTACATTTTTAAATCTAGATGAAGGTGAGTATTTGTTAGAAGTATCTGTAATAGGATATGAAGATTTATCAACGGATATAACTTTGAAAAAAGGATTTGTACAACCAATTAGATTTGAACTTGCTAAACAAGCCATCTCTATTGGAGGTGTTGAAGTATATTCATCATTAAGAAAAGTAAATGAAGGTGATTTAGCTAATTCAGCAATCATTTTTAATGATGAGTTAAGAAATAGACAAGGACAACACTTCAGTGACTTAATACAAAAAGTTCCAAATCTAAATTATGCAGGTGGAACTTCCAGACCGAGATATTTTCAAATTAGAGGAGAAGGTTCTACAAGTAGATATGCTGACCAAGGACCTCCAAGTACTTATGTTGGATTAGTTTTGGATGGAATGGATTTATCTGAACTTGGTATGATTACACCTCTTTTTGATATGCAGCAAGTAGAGGTATTAATGGGTGTTCAAACTAGTTTATTTGGTGCAGCAGCATCTTCTGGTTTGATTAATTTTAAAACCAACGATCCAACCGATAAAAAAGAAGGATATGTTATGACCCAGCTTGGTTCATACAATACTTTTACAAATGGAATTGTTTATAACACTCCGCTATCAAATGGTTGGAAGTTAAGACTGGTAGGTCATTCGAATGTTTCAGATGGATATAAAGAAAATGTTACTTTAGAGCGTAATGCATCAGCAAATAGAGATGAGGCATCATTTAGAGCTAAATTATTAAGAGCTGGCGATAATAACATTACACAAAAATATACAATGATTTACTCTGATTTTGACAATGGATATGATAATTGGGCTCCGGATAATAATACTGATCATATTACATATTCAGATAATCCAGGTAAAGATAGTCAAAAATCACAGATTTTTATAGCTGATTATAGTTATAATCTTGGTGAGGGTTTTGCTGATTTGAATGTTGGTATGTCAAACAATGAAACATTGCACAGTTATGATTCAGATTGGGGTAATTATCAATTCTGGCTTCAAGATCCTTATAATTTTGATCCAACAGTTGAAGGATATCAATATGACTTCTTTGATTCATTCGACAGAGATATTGATACAAGAACTGTTGATTTTAGATTAAGATCAGATACTTTTAACGATAATAGAGTAGACTATGTAATTGGATTATATCAATCTAATTATAAAGAAAAAACTAATGCTACAGGATATATCTTTGGAGGTTCTGCCACAGCTTTATCTTCTGATTATGATATTGTCACAAAGGCTGTATATGGTGAATTTGCATACAATTTTAAAAATCATTCATCACTTGCTTTAGCCTTTAGATCAGAAGCTAGAGATATAACATATGATGATCTTAATGATAAAACTGCAAGCTTTGATATCATGGGTGATTTTGAAAATTCATATAAAGTTTCTTATGAATTACATCCAGCTCCAAGCCTTCACTGGTTTGCTTATTATGCTCAAGGGTATCATCCCGCAGGTATAAATCAAAATCCATATTTGGATGAAGATGAAAAAATATATGATGTGGAAATTTATTATGATATTACTACTGGAATAAGATGGTATACTGATAATATAAAATTATCAAGTTCTCTATTTTATTTAGAGCATGATGGTCATATTTATGAAACAAGTGAGCAGTTGGATCCAACAAATCCTAATGCGTTTGCTTTCTTTAAGAAAAATGCTGAATCAGGTTATGAGTATGGTTCTGAATCAACTGGTGAATTTAGAATAAGTGACAAATTTACTATTAATGCTACTTTAGGATTATTGAGTTCTGAAGTTGAACTAGGAGATCATGATGAACACAGTGACGACGACCATGATGATGACCACGATGATGATCATGATGATGAGCATGCAGGTCATGCGC